>NZ_JAADJV010000008.1 GCF_011684115.1 Rahnella aceris
AGTCAAGAGATTATTCATTCGAACATTCTTCTTTTTCTCTTCCCGTCCGGGCGACTTGTCAGTCGTTGTTCCCGGTCAGTGGAGGCGCATTATAGGGAGTTCTCAGAAGGCCGCAACCCCTAAAATACAAATAATTTACCGACCGCTGAATCTTTCATCAAATGATGTTTAAAGCGGCAATTCCTGGATACTTCTGAAGCCATATGCCTGTAAAACAGGCAGCAAACTTTGCGCCTCTGCAGTCATCGCCATGCAGTAGGCGACACACTCGATTTCCACATCGGCTTTTCTTTCAGGAATTGGCACATGAGAAGTTTCAATTAACCAATGCGCACGCCTCGCAATCGCAGAACCCGAGTCGATCATACGCGTACCATCAGGCAAAACCTGTGACAGCTCTTGCGAAAGCAACGGGAAATGCGTGCAACCTAAGACCACCGTGTCTGGCGGTTCACGTAAACGCAACCAAGGATGCAGGATTTTCTTCAACGCCGCTAACGAAACCTCTTCACCATGCAGCTTCGCTTCCGCAAGTTCTACCAGTTCCGCCGAACCCAGCATCAGAATCTGACAATCCGTCGCAAAGCGTGCGACCAGATCATGCGTATAAGGACGCTGAACTGTCGCACGGGTCGCCAGCAATCCGACCACACCATTACGCGTTAATTTAGCTGCAGGTTTGATTGCCGGGACAACCCCGACAACAGGACAACTGAATTTGGCGCGTAATGCGGGGAGAGAAACGGTGCTCGCAGTGTTGCAGGCGATGACAATAATAGAAAGGGGATGGCGTTTCGCAACAGCGGTGACAATCTCCACCACGCGCTCAACGATAAACTCTTCGGATTTCTCGCCGTAGGGGAAAGCCACATTATCGAAGGCATATATATAGTGCAGGTCCGGCAACATCTGCCGGACCTCATCATAAACCGACAACCCGCCGACGCCAGAATCGAAAACCAGCACCGTCGGGCGGTCAGGAACTTGTGTTGTATCAGAAGGTATAGCTTCCAGTAAGGTTGTACTCACGTCCTGGTGTTTCGTAGCCATAAACCGTCTCGTAATCTTTATCAAAGAGGTTGGCAATTCTACCACGAACCGTCAGATGTGACGTTACCGGATATGACACAGCAAGATCCCAAAGACTCACACCACCCAGGCGTACATTTTCATTGGTGTTGTAATTCTTATCGTATCGTTCACCCAAATACTGATAATTGAGCGACCAGTCAAAATCAGCCACAGTCCAGTCGAGCTGATATTTCGCCTGTTGTTTAGCACGGCGTAATAAAATCTCGTTGGTCTCAGCATTGCGGGGATCCAAATATTCCAATGTGACCTGATGCCTCAACGGACCCGTATCGAAAGACCCGGTCCATTCAACACCCTTAATTGTTGCCTTATCGATATTGTAATAACCGAATTGCTGATTGTCGTAACTGATCATCTGATCGATGTCATTACGATAAGCAGACAAACGCCAGTTCAATGGTCCGGTCAGGCCTTCCAGCCCACCTTCCCATTCTTTACTTTCTTCAGGCTTAAGATCGGCATTACCGCCAAAACTGCCATATAACTGTCCCAGATTAGGCGCTTTAAACGCTGTTCCGTAAGACGCAATCAAACGGTAGCCGTCAATAAACTCCCAGGCAGCACTACTTTGCCAGGTGCCATGCGAACCAAACTGTGAATTATCGTCATTACGCACTGCGCCTTCAAAAGTGAAATCGCTCACTTTTTGCTGAGCTGTCGCGTACACACCCGTGTTTCGTTGGGTATAGCCATCGGTAATATAGTTTGTGCCTGGCTGAGTACTGAGTTTCTGCCAGTCAGCGCCAGCGCTGAGGGTTCCCTGCCCTACCTGGAAAGTGTTTCCCCATTGCAAATTGTATTGATCTGAATCGTCCAGCGTTGCAGAAGCGGAATAAGGACCGTATTTCGGGTCATAATTGTAGTCTTTAGTATTACTATAGCTTCCGCTGATTTGCGTCGAATAGATCCCTTGCTGGAAGCGCAACCCGGTATCGTAAGTCCGGCTGTACAACTGGCGTGTGTCAGGCAGCGCATCACTGTGTGCCGGATCTGCGTAACTGTATGTTCCGTCATAGGCCGTGCGGTTATCAAAACCGTATGCGCGGGCAAAACCGCTGAACTGGTCGTTGAACTGATGCTCAAGACCTGCCCAGAGCGTCTTACTCATGAAGCCATCACGATCGGGTTGACGCGGATCACCGTAATTATCCGGCAGATTCGCCACCACATCGGTACCTTTTGTATAGGTATAGTTCCCAGCTACCGTCAGAACAGTATTCTCACCGAGTTTCTGCTGCGTTGAGCCGTCATAAGCCTGATAGCCGTTTGAACCGATACCGGCTGTCAATGTCGTGCCTAATTTATCACGCGTGGTAATGATGTTAACCACACCCCCAATGGCATCGGAGCCATAAACTGCCGAGCGTGGGCCACGAATAAACTCAATACGCTGAACCAGAGAAATGGGAATCTGGCTGATATCCACCGCGCCGGAAATACCTGCCTGGTTAAGACGCACACCATCCATCAGCACCAATGTGTGGCTGGCATTCGTTCCGCGAACAAATAATGAGGTCTGCTGGCCCATTCCACCGTTCTGGGCAATATCCACGCCCGGTAAACGACGCAAAACATCAGCCACAGATTTTGACTGCCACCGGTCGATATCTGCGCGCGTGACGATATCCGTCGGCGCGAGTACTGAGGAAACGGGCTGTGGAAAACGGTTCGCGGTAACAACCAGATCATCACCACTGTTTGTGGAAGTGCTGTCTTGCGCCCACCCTGAAAAAGCCGTGACAGATAATGCCGTCAGCAGCACATGCTTTTTAATTGTCATGAATCGAGCATCCAAACTTAATTGGCGGATGCCGCAGAGGATCACCGACGGTATTTCGCGACGACGATGATTAATGCGACGTAACATCGGCAGGTCTTCGGACTTAGGATTTGCAGGCTAATTAATTACGTCGTAATTAATTAAAAAATACCCGCACCGGGCGATGACTTCCCATCTCCTCTTCTCTCTTGTCTTTATATAAAGAGGGAAAGAGAAAGAAGAAACAGTGTCTGCATAATAAAGAATGCTATCGCCGTGATTTCCCCATACCGCTGCGCGCCAGTTCCGGATTCACACCGGATTCCCTTTTAACTCAGTCAATGAGGCCGAAGCGCAATCCTACGATCAACCCATTTGGAAATCCAGACATCCGTAACGTCAGGTATGTTTTACCGGAAGAAATGCAACAAAGGTGGACATAGGAGTGACTTTCCCTACAATCCCCCGCAAAGTTTGTTCATTTACTTCCTGTTAGACGAGATAACCGATGACGCCTGAAAACCTGCCCATTGAACACTATGACGACCAGCTGGCGGAAAAGACCGCACGTCTCACGGCGATGATGTCGCCTTATAATGCGCCGCAGCCTGACGTTTTCCGTTCTCCTGTCAGCCATTATCGTATGCGCGCCGAATTCCGTGTCTGGCACGATGAAGGCGACCTGTACTACATCATGTTTGATCAGCAGACCAAAGCCCGTGTGCGTGTGGACCAGTTCCCGACCGCCAGCGAACTGATTAACCGCCTGATGCCTAAGCTTATTGCGGCCATCAAACAAGATCCGGCATTGCGCCGCAAGATCTTCCAGGTCGACTATCTGTCGACCCGCAGTGGCAAAATCATTGCCTCGCTGCTTTACCATCGTAAGCTTGATGACGAATGGCAGCAGGCTGCTACCGCCTTGCGCGACCAGTTGCGCGCTGACGGGTTTGACATCCAGCTGATTGGCCGTGCAGCCAAAACTAAAATCATGCTCGATCAGGATTATGTCGACGAAGTCCTTCCGGTGGCGGGCCGCGATATGATTTACCGTCAGGTGGAAAACAGTTTCACCCAGCCAAACGCTGAGATGAACATTCAGATGCTGGAATGGGCGCTGAAGGCCACGGAAAACTCGACCGGCGATTTGCTGGAACTTTACTGTGGTAACGGCAACTTCTCGCTGGCTCTGGCACGCAACTTTCGCCGCGTTCTGGCGACAGAAATCGCCAAACCTTCCGTCGCAGCCGCGCAATTCAACATTGCGGCGAACCATATTGATAACGTGCAGATTATCCGCATGGCGGCCGAAGATTTCACACAGGCGCTGAATGGCGTACGCGAATTCCGCCGTTTGCAGGATATTGATTTAAGCGGGTATGAATGCAACACCATTTTTGTCGACCCGCCGCGCAGCGGACTGGATGACGAAACAGTGAAGATGGTGGCAGGCTACGACCGTATTCTTTATATCTCCTGCAATCCGGAAACACTGTGCGCGAATCTGGAAACACTGAGCAAGACGCACCGCGTGACACGTCTGGCGTTGTTTGATCAGTTCCCGTATACGCACCATATGGAATCTGGCGTGCTGCTGGAAAAAATCTGACAGCGGATGAAAAAACAAAAACGGGCACCTTTTGAGTGCCCGTTTTTACTTCAGTCCGTTATCCGCAATACTACAGATAAACCCGCAGATATTCTGACAGACACAGGATCGCCATTGCCTGTCCGTAAGGCATTGAGGTCAGCGCGATTTCACGATAGAAATCGAGATCATTCCCCATCGCCGTTCCGAATGATGTTTGCGTCAGCTCCCCTGCCGGGTTGATGTGTTTGATCACCCCCTGAATGGCTTTCTCCGCCACCGGCGCATAAGACGCATCGATATAACGTTTACGCACGGCTTTCAGAATGCCATAGGCGAAACCGGCGGTCGCTGAGCTCTCAAGATAAGATTGCGGGTCATCAAGCAGCGTATGCCATAAACCGCTGTCATCCTGACATTTCGCCAGCGCACTGACCTGACTTTCCAGCACCTGCAATAAATAGCGACGGGTGGCGTTATTTTCCGGTAAATCCACCAGTTCGAGGAATTCCGGGATCGCGATGGTCAGCCAGCTGTTGCCACGCGCCCAGCGGGCCTGCGCAAAGTTATGATGTCCGTCGAACGTCCAGCCGTGGAACCACAGACCGGTCTCGCGATCCATCAGATACTGCACGTGCATCAGGAACTGATACGTCGCTTCTTCGACAAACTCCGGACGGTCCAGCAATTTGCCGATTTTCGCCAGCGGCAGCACGCTCATCATCAGTGTGTCGTCCCACATTTGCTGATGATTTTCGTTGTTATAAACGATGTGCTGCATCGCACCTTTATCAGTGCGCGGCATTTCATACATTACCCATTCCGCCCAGCGCTCCAGATAAGGGCGCCATGCCGCATTGCCGGTTTCCTCATAACGATAAGCCAGCGTCAGGAACGGGCTCATGGTATTGACGTTTTTGGTCGGCGTGCCTTCCGCCAGACGCGCGGTAAACCAGTCGTCGATCACCGCACGCATTTTTTCGTCACCAGTCTGCTGATAATACTGATAAATCCCGTAAAGTCCGATACCGTGCGTCCACTCCCAGCCTGCCCAGCCTTTGGTATCAATCACGCGGCCATCGTCCAACCGCAGCAGGAATTCACCGGTTTTATCTTCGATATTCACCAGATTGTTGGTCACGTTGTGGATCAGCGATTTCAGTTCCCCGCGAGAAATGAAATGTTCCGGCTGTCGCAGCAAGGCACTGTGTTTAACTTCAAAAACTTTCATGGCGTTCTCCTGTGAATTCAAAATTTATAAACGTCCCTGGACCGGCAT
This sequence comes from Rahnella aceris, assembly GCF_011684115.1. NCBI lineage: Bacteria > Pseudomonadati > Pseudomonadota > Gammaproteobacteria > Enterobacterales > Yersiniaceae > Rahnella > Rahnella aceris. Next base: position 5,719 of record NZ_JAADJV010000008.1, read on the forward strand.
TTCAGCGGTATTTTCACGGGTCAGCTTTTCGGGAGGCGGGTTATTGCGATGCAGATAACCGATGTTGTTATTGCCCCACAGAGATTCGTATTTCATTCCTGTCAGCATTTCGACCGTAGCCCGGTCTTCCGGCGTAATTTGCTCCGGTACGATACGGTTAGCATCACGCATTTTCTGCGTTTCGCGGGTCAGCACACCGTGCGTTTTCTGATTAAGACGGAAGAACAGGGAGATGGTGAAACCGATACTGAGCATCAGCAATGACCCGATCACCAGTACACCAAGAATGGTATGACCGACTGCCGGAACCTGCTGACTTTGCCCGGAAACGAACCCGGCAAGTTGCAAGATAATCCCTACCAGCATCACCGCACCGGCCTGTGATGCTTTGCGGGTCAGCGTCATCACGCCGGCGAAAATCCCTTCGCGGCGCTGACCGGTAATGGTTTCATCAACGTCAGCGATATAGGTGTAGATATTCCACGGCACGTAGTTGATCCCGCCACGGCCAAGACCGGCCAGCGCGGAAATCAGCAGCAGTAATGACATCGAATCATTCATACCGGTGTAATACAGCACGCCGTACGAGATAGCGGCCAGCCCGAACAGGGAAACAGCCAGACGATAAGATGGTGCAGGACCAAAGCGGATACACAGCGGGATCATGCCAATTACCGCCACGAATTGCAGGATGGCCATCATGCCCATCAGGTTGGAGGCAATTGCAGCACTTTGCATCAGCACGAACACGACGTAATAGGTGAAGACGGCATTAAACACGTCCTGCGCGATATACCCGCCAAGGTATAACCCCAGATGTTGACGGAAAATCTTGATGCGCAGCGTCGAGGATAATTCCACTTTCAGACGTTTCAGGCTTTGCGCCAGCGTCAGTTGCTGACGTTCGCGCTCAATTTTCTTCGTGGCTTCAGATTTGAGCTCTTCCGGTCTTTCCCAGGTAAAGAAATACACCAGTGTCAGAACGAATGCGCAAATTACCGCAAAGACCAGGCTCGAATAGAAGAAGGAAATGGCATTATCTTTGCCGAAATGCTGCAACAGAATCCCCGGCAGGAAGGCCGCCAGAATCGCTGACAACTGTGCCAGAGCGATACGGGCGCCGGAAAATTTAGTTTTCTGTTTGAAATCATCGGTCATTTCCGGCACCAGTGTTTCATACGGCACCAGAATCATGGTGTAGACGATATCGAACAGCAGATAGGTCAGCAGATAATAGACATATCCCATGTCTCCCACCCACATGAAGCTGTAGCTGAACACACAAGGAATACCGAGCAGGATGAAGAACTTGCGGCGGCCAAAACGCTTGCCGAGCCAGGTGTTGCCGAAATTATCAGTGAGATACCCCATCAGCGGGCTCAGCACCGCATCGGCTACGCGCGCGGTGGCAAAAATAAAGGTCGCTTCAATGGGCGAAAGACCGCAAAACGTGGTGTAAAAATAGAGTAGCCACGCCGCAGTCAGAGCTGTCGTTCCCGCCCCGAGAAAATCGCCTGACCCGTAAGCGATGTAATTAAAGAATCCGATTTTACGTGTTTTCATTGCCGTGTTGCCTCTGTTAAATCACCTATAGGCGTAGGCTGAATGCGAACGAAAATACTTCGTCCGGCCATGATTCAAATTAACGAGGAGCAGGAATGAAAACCTTTTGGTTTTTGCCACTCAAACGGACTTTATGGCAAAGAAATGAAGAAGTGGGCGATCAATCTCTAAATATTGAACATAGGTTTGATATTAATGAAATGACAGTTCATTAAATGGACTGGATATAAAAAAAGGCAATCCGCAGATTGCCTCGTTGGCTTATGAGGAAGGACTACTGAGCGGAAGACTTACGTTTTTTCAGCTTCAGACCTATCCAGAAGATCAGTGCCACACAAATCAGCGACGGCAGGAAGTTTGAGCCCAGTTCAGGGTATTCTGCGCGCACGATGGTGCTGTACAGTAACAGACCCAGCAGGAAGCAGGCTGCGGCCAGAACCGGTAACCCTTTCGGCATTTCACCGCGGTGGTAACGAACGTGCAGGCAATACACCGCTAACACCAGAGAAATGATCGGGAAGATCGAAAACGTTACGACAGAACTGAATAACGCATCGAAAGTGCCATTAATTGACAGCCCGGCAATCAAAGCCAAAACCAGAGTGCCATTATCCTGGTTCGGTTGTTCGGTCATCTTCTTTACCTCGGGTCATATTAGTGAGGGGGGTCACAGCCGTCCGTTCCTGCTGACGGCGATACCAGTAATATGCGCCTTTGGAAATCATCCGCAGCTGCAACACCAGGCGTTCCTCCAGCTGGCGGCGCTGTGCAATATCCACATCCAGCGCTTCCGCCCCGGCGTTGAAAACGATGATCACCATGGCTTCAGCCTGCGCTTCAGTAAAACTGCGCGGCATATGGTTTTCGAGTTGCAGATAGTCGGCAAGTTCCGCAATAAAATGCTGAATTTCACGGGCGACGGCGGCACGAAACGCCGATGACGTACCGGAGCGTTCACGTAACAACAGGCGGAATGCGTTGGGATTGTTACCGATGAATTCCATAAACGTGGAGACGGATGTGCGGATCACGCTGCCCCCTTTCGCAATGCGCTGGCGTGCCTGGCGCATCAGCTGACGCAGCATCAGACCACTTTCATCAACCATTGTCAGACCCAGTTCATCCACATCGCGAAAGTGCCGGTAAAAGGAGGTTGGCGCAATGCCTGCCTCGCGGGAAACCTCACGCAGACTCAGACTGGCAAAGCTACGCTCGGCACTAAGCTGGCTAAAAGCCGCCTCAATCAGTGAGCGGCGCGTGCGCTCTTTTTGTTGTGCTCTTACGCCCATAACCTTCATCCGGATAGTATTCTTCTTTTTGATTATTCGCCCGATATCGCTTCACTATACCAAAAATTTTAACGGCCGGAGCCAAAGATACAACAGCATAAAGTGGGTCAGAATGTTGCTGCATTACCATTAAATGACAACTGCATGTGGGGTAAATAGGTGTAATATGTTACTTTCTCGTTGTGATTTTGTATAAAAATAGGTTTCGAACCATGCCACAGCACTCACATTTTGATGCCATCATCATTGGCTCAGGCCCTGGCGGAGAAGGCGCCGCGATGGGACTGGTTAAACAAGGCGCCCGGGTTGCTGTCATCGAACGCTATAACAACGTCGGTGGCGGATGTACTCACTGGGGAACTATCCCTTCCAAAGCATTACGCCACGCCGTCAGCAGAATCATCGAATTTAACCAAAACCCGCTCTACAGTGATAACTCCCGCACTATGAGTTCGAGTTTCCCGGACATCCTGCGTCACGCCGATTCGGTTATTAATCAGCAAACACGTATGCGCCAGGGTTTCTATGAGAGAAACCAATGCCAGCTGTTTTCCGGAGATGCCAGTTTTGTGGATGCCAACACCATCAGCATCCGCTATGCCGATAACACACACGAACAAATTACCGCTGATAACATCGTTATTGCCTGCGGCTCCCGTCCTTACCGGCCAGCCAATGTCGATTTTGGCCATCCGCGGATTTACGACAGCGATCTCATTCTTGAACTGAGCCATGAGCCACGCCACGTGATTATCTACGGAGCGGGTGTAATCGGCTGCGAATATGCGTCGATCTTCCGCGGTCTGAACGTCAAAGTGGACTTAATCAACACCCGTGACCGCTTGTTGTCTTTCCTCGATCAGGAAATGTCAGACGCCCTGTCCTATCACTTCTGGAATAACGGTGTGGTTATCCGCCACAACGAAGAGTTCGAGATGATCGAAGGCGTGGAAGACGGTGTGATCATGCATCTTAAATCCGGTAAAAAAGTGAAAGCTGATGCACTGCTGTATGCCAACGGGCGCACAGGTAACACCGATAAACTGGGTCTGGAGAACATTGGTCTGGAAGCTGACAGCCGCGGGCTGCTGAAAGTGAACAGCATGTATCAGACTGCGCTGTCGCATATTTATGCGGTCGGTGACGTCATTGGCTATCCAAGCCTGGCATCAGCGGCTTACGATCAGGGACGTATCGCCGCGCAGGCCATGATTCAGGGCGAAGCGAAAGTCCACCTTATAGAAAACATTCCGACGGGTATTTACACCATTCCTGAAATCAGTTCCGTGGGTAAAACCGAACAGGAACTGACAGCGATGAAAGTGCCCTACGAAGTGGGCCGCGCACAGTTTAAACATCTGGCACGCGCACAAATTGCAGGCATGAACGTGGGTAGTCTGAAGCTCCTGTTCCACCGTGAGACCAAAGAAATTCTGGGAATTCACTGCTTTGGTGAACGCGCCGCCGAGATTATTCACATCGGTCAGGCCATCATGGAACAGAAAGGTGAAGGGAATACTATCGAGTATTTCGTTAATACCACCTTCAACTATCCGACCATGGCAGAGGCCTATCGCGTTGCGGCACTGAACGGCTTAAACCGCCTGTTTTAAGACTGCAGTTCGGTCCATGTAAGGCTGCATGTGCTCTTTGATGGCTTCCGCCAGCTGCTCGTAACGCCCGCGCAGTGGCGAACCGGGACGATATACCAGCGCGATGGTGCGTCGTGGTTCCGGTTTGTCACACATCAGATACGTCACGCCGTCACGGCTGCGCTCATTGGGCACAGCCAGTGATGGCAGCAACGTAATCCCGCTTCCCGCCGCCACCATATTACGCAGCGTTTCCAGACTGGTTGCCCGGAAATGGGTATCTTCATCCGCGCCTGCCTGGAAGCAGAAACCGAGCGCCTGATCACGCAGGCAGTGCCCGTCTTCCAGCATCAGCAGTTTTTCACCGGCCAGATCGGCCATCGCCACACGATCGCGAGATGCCCATGGATGATCGTCGTAGATCGCCAGCCTCATCGGCTCATCAAACAGCGGCACTTCAATAAACGCTTCGCTCTCTTTCACCAGCGCCAGAATGGCACAGTCGAGTTTTCCGCTGTCCAGCTGAGCCAGTAACTGATGGGTTTGCGCTTCGTGCAGATACATTTCCAGCTTCGGGAAGGTTTTGTGCAGCGAAGGAATAATCTGGGGCAGCAAATAAGGCCCGACGGTCGGGATCAGCCCGATATGCATCGGCCCGGACATCGCTTCACCCTGTTGGCTTGCCATCTCTTTCAGAACTTTCACTTCACGTAACACCGTGCGCGCCTGATCCACCAGCAACAAACCGGCTTGTGTAAACAACACTTTGCGGCTGGTTCTTTCAAGCAACATAACGCCAAGTTCATCTTCCAGTTTACGAATCTGACCGCTTAACGTCGGCTGACTGACATGGCATGAATCTGCTGCGCGGCGAAAGTGACGGAACTCCGCCAGCGCCACCAGATACTCTAGATCGCGAATGTTCATTTTTCCTCCAGTCCCTAAAAGGCAATGAGATAGCTGTTAACGATAGATAAGATAGCAATCAACGATTATATCTATCAACCATTATTGTGAATAATGCCTCCCAGCGAAACGGCAATGCCGAAAATATTTTGTATTTTATTGATTAATTAAGAGGTTATTCATGTTTGCAAGCCAGGAAGGGAAACACGTACCGCACGTTACTTTTCACACCCGACAGGGCGACCAGTGGGTAGATCTCAGCAGCGAGCAGCTGTTTAAAAATAAAACAGTGATTGTGTTTTCATTACCGGGAGCCTTCACCCCGACCTGCTCTTCAAGCCATCTTCCACGTTACAACGAACTGGCTCCGGTCTTTAAAAACCACGGCGTCGACAGCATTCTGTGCGTTTCCGTGAATGACACCTTCGTGATGAACGCCTGGAAAGCCGAACAAAACGCGTCCAACATCACTTTCATTCCGGACGGTAACGGTGAATTCACCAAAGGCATGGACATGCTGGTTGAGAAAGCGGATTTAGGCTTCGGCCCGCGTTCATGGCGTTATTCCATGCTGGTGCGCAATGGTGTAGTCGAGAAAATGTTCGTTGAGCCAAACAAACCGGGTGACCCGTTTGAAGTGTCTGATGCAGACACCATGCTCAAATATCTGGCACCAGAATTTAAAGTACAAGAATCCGTGTCCGTATTCACCAAACCGGGCTGTCCGTTCTGTGCGAAAGCCAAACAAATGTTGCAGGAACGCGGCATTCAGTACGAAGAAATTGTATTAGGTAAAGACGCGACCACCGTCAGTCTGCGCGCCGTGACAGGGCGGGCGACAGTGCCGCAAGTCTTTATCGGTGGACGCCACATTGGGGGAAGTGACGACCTGGAGGTTTACCTCCATTCAGAAACAGAAGCGTTGTGCGAAGTCGCACAATAAGCGTCGGGAAACCAAACAGTAAAATCAGGCGGACTTCGGTCCGCCTTTTTTATTTTACGCTAAACGCGCTTTCGCATCGGCAATCGCCTGCGCGACCTGCTGCGGAGAAACGCCACCTTTGGCGGCACGTTTGTCGAGACAGGATTGCAGTTCAAGGATCGCGTAAACGTCATCGCCAATCACATTGCTGAATTTCTGCAAATCAGCCAGCGGCAATTCTTCCAGCGCCTTCCCCTGATTAATCGCTTCGACCACCGCTTCACCCACAATATGGTGTGCTTCGCGGAACGGCACGCCTTTGGCAACCAGATAGTCTGCCAGTTCGGTGGAATTAGCGTAGCCTTGCTGTGCAGCTTCTTTCGCACGCGGGCGTTTCACCTGAATGCCGTCCAGCACCAGCGACGCCATATTCAGGCAATCCATCCAGGTGTCGAGCGCATCGAACAGCCCTTCTTTGTCTTCCTGCATGTCTTTGTTGTACGCCAGCGGCAGGCCCTTCATGGTCATCATCATGCCAGTCAGTGCGCCTTGTACGCGGCCACATTTGCCGCGGATCAGCTCCAGCGCATCCGGGTTTTTCTTCTGCGGCATCAGGGAGGAACCTGACGTTACGCGATCGGACAAATCAATAAACGCCGCTTCGCCGGTGTTAAAGAAGATCAGGTCTTCGGCAAAACGGGAAAGGTGAACCATACTGATGGCCGCGTTGGACAGCAGTTCAAGAACATGGTCACGGTCAGAAACGCTGTCGAGGCTGTTACGGGTCGCAGAAGCAAAACCTAACCAGCCCGCCAGCTGTTCGCGATCCATCGGATATGCCGTACCGGCCAGTGCGCCACAGCCCAGCGGGCTGACGTCCAGACGGGTCAGGGTATCTTTCAGACGGCTTTCGTCACGCGCCAGCATTTCAACATACGCCATGCACCAGTGCGCAAAGGTCACAGGCTGAGCGCGTTGCAGATGGGTGTAACCCGGCATCACCGCGTCCTGATTGGCTTCGGCGGTGGCAACCAGCGCCTGCTGTAAATGATGCAATGCATCGCCCAGTTCAACCACCTGCGCTTTACACCACAGTTTGATGTCGGTCGCGACCTGATCGTTACGGCTGCGGCCGGTATGCAGTTTCTTGCCAAGATTACCGACTTTGTCGATCAGTTTACCTTCGACCCAGCTATGAATATCTTCGGCGTCGCTGGCTAAAATAGCGCGGGGATTGGCACGGACTTCTTCCAGCAGCACGGTCAGCGCCTCTTCCAGCTGGATTTGCTCGTCAGCGGTTAATACGTTGACGGTCACCAGCGCTTTGGACCAGGCTACTGAGCCCACGATGTCCTGCTCTGCCAGCCGGTAATCGAAACGCAGTGAGTCATTGAGTTCTTTAAACCGCTGATCCGCTGCCTGAGTAAAACGTCCGCCCCAAAGTGCCATTTTCCTGCTCCTGAATTTTTTATGCAAAAGGGCGCACTATGCTGCGCCCTTGAAAAGGGTATACCGAATGCGCCGCCGGTGCGTTACGCCAGAATACGTGTGCCGATGGCGACGCCGTTAAACAGTGCCGGTAATTGTTCGGCATGACGCCAGCTGGCAATATCAACCGGACGTCCCAGAGAACGGGCGGCGTCCAGCGCAGCGTGAACTTTGACGATCATGCCATCGGTGATAATACCCTGCGCGATAAGCTGCTCGGCTTTCTCTGCGCTCATTTCCGGGATACGCTGACCTTTGCCGTCAAGAATGCCACTGACATCAGACAGCAGGATCAGATCCGCGCCCAGCGTGGCCGCCAGTGCGGTCGCAGCCTGATCAGCGTTAACGTTCATCAGCTCGCCGTTTGCGGTGATGCCGATAGAACTGACAATCGGCAGGTAGCCTGCGCCGTGCAGCGTGTTAATCAGCGCCGGGTTACCCGCTTCGGCTTTACCGACGAAGCCCAGTGATTCATCCAGTTGTGTAACGCTGACAGTACCGCCGTCTGCCAGAGACAGGCCAACGGCGTTGATATGATTTTTAACCGCCCACGCCAGCAGGGTTTTGTTAGCGCTGCCAGCAAGTGCGCCGGTGATAATGTCAATCTGATCAGCCGGAGTCACACGCAGACCGGCTTTTTTCACCACCGGCAGATTCAGCTTTTTCATCAGCTCGTCAACCAGGCAGCCGCCACCGTGAACAATAACCAGCGGGCGGTGATATTCCTGACGATAAGCCACTACCGCCATGAACAGGCGCTCGAGCGCTTCTTCATTGTCCAGCAACACACCACCTAATTTTATGACTAACGGATTCATAGCTGTTCGCGCCCCGACCGGTTGAGAATGTTAATTAATAACAATACATTTAATTTAATCTAACACCCCTGCACGTCTGAATAAACGCTCAGGGGCGGTTGTTTTTTGTTTGCTGACAATCTGACGAAGTATTAAAGCAGTGATTGTGTTTCCGGGAAGCCGAAACGGATATTCATGCACTGAACCGCCTGCGCGGACGCGCCTTTAAGCACATTATCCTCCGTCGCCACCACAATCAGATGTTCGCCTTTCACCGCAAAACCGATATCGCAAAACGGCAGGCCAACCACGTCTTTCAGCGCCGGAACGCCTTTGGTGTACAAACGCACCAGCGGTTTATCGTGATAAGCATTATGGAAGGCTTCCGCCACGTCCTGCTCCGTGACACCCGCGTTCAGACGGCAGGTGATGGTCGCCAGAATACCGCGCGGGAAGTTGCCCAGATGCGGTGTGAAAATCACCGGCACGCCAAGGTGCTCGGCAATTTCCGGATGATGACGGTGGCTGAAAAGTTTGTATGGCTGAAGGCTGACTTCGCAGAAGCTGTTGCCGAGCGTGGCTTTACGGCCTGCGCCACTGACACCGCTGGTGGCGTTGATCACCGGCCACTGGCTGTCATTGAGCAAACCATTTTCGATAAGGGGTTTAAGCGCCAGCTGCGAAGCGGTCGGGTAACAGCCCGGAACGGCGATCAGCTGTGCATCTTTTAATTTGTCAGCCTGCCATTCGGCCAGGCCATACACAGCTTGGTCGAGCAGGTCGAGATGCTGATGCTCAAAACCGTAGAATTCGGTATAAAACTCAGGTTTGCTGACGCGAAAAGCACCGGATAGATCAAACACTACGCAGCCCGCCGCCAGAAACTGTGGCGCTAAATCGTGGCTGACTTCATGCGCGGTCGCCAGAAATACCACATCGACACCTTTCGCGGCTTCCGCCACGTCAGTCAGTGGCGAAACAGGCAAATCGACGATGCCTTTTAATTGAGGATGCAAATCAGAAAGTAATTTTCCTGCATCTGCACTTTGCGCTGAAACCGTTAAACCGGTTATGTTCATATGTGGGTGGCGATTCAGGTAAGCAGCGAGTTCGGCTCCGGCATAACCTGTGGCACCAACAATCAGCGTATTTAACATAGGGCTTGTTCACCTTCTCAATTTTTGGGTAGGGGCCGGATGAATTTTTTTCCGGTTTCCTTACGCGCTGGCTTATTGTATTTTTATTCACAATTATTGCATGAATATGAATACTACCCTAACTAAAGGCTGTCAACAGTGAAGATGAAATTACCTCCTTTTATTGAGCTCTACCGGGCGTTAATCGCCACCCCTTCCATCAGCGCCACAGACGCTGCACTGGACCAGAGCAATGAGACGTTAATCAATCTACTGGCAGGCTGGTTCGGTGATTTAGGCTTCAAAGTTGAAGTGCAACCCGTGCCAGGAACACGCCATAAATTCAACATGTTAGCCAGTACCGGTGAAGGTGCAGGCGGGTTGCTGCTGGCGGGTCATACCGATACCGTTCCGTTCGATGACGGCCGCTGGACACGTGATCCTTTCACCCTGACCGAGCATGAAAATAAGCTCTATGGTTTAGGGACTGCCGATATGAAAGGTTTCTTCGCGTTCATCCTCGATTCATTGCGTGATGTCGATCTGACCAAACTGACTAAACCGCTGTATATTTTGGCGACCGCCGATGAAGAAACCACCATGGCCGGTGCCAGCTATTTCTCTAAAAATGCCAAAATTCGCCCTGACTGCGCGATCATCGGTGAACCCACGTCGCTCAAGCCGGTTCGTGCGCATAAGGGGCATCTGTCGAATGCAATCCGCATCACCGGTCAGTCCGGCCATTCCAGTGATCCGTCCCGCGGCGTGAACGCTATTGAACTGATGCACGAATCGATTACCCATTTAATGACGCTGCGCAATACGCTGAAAAGCCGTTACAACCACAGTGGTTTCGTGATCCCGTACCCGACCATGAACTTTGGTTATATCAACGGCGGCGACGCACCAAACCGTATTTGTGCCTGTTGTGAAATGCACATGGATATCCGCCCGCTGCCGGGTCTGACGCTGACCGACATTGATGGTCTGTTGAACGAGGCACTGGCCCCCGTCAGCGAACGCTGGCCGGGACGTATTGTGATTGAAGAACTGCATCCACCGATCCCGGGCTATGAATGTCCGCCGGATCACCCGCTGGTGCAGGTGGTCGAGAAATTACTGGGCGTGGAGACGGAAATCGTTAACTACTGCACCGAAGCGCCGTTTATTCAGGAACTGTGCCCGACGCTGGTGCTCGGACCAGGTTCTATCGATCAGGCACATCAGCCAGATGAATATATTGATACTGCGTTCATTAAACCGACTCGTGAGCTGATTTCTCAGGTTGTTCATCATTTCTGTTATCACTGATACTGAATGAAGGATTGATGAAGAAACAATCAGGGCGCTCACGGGCGCCCTTTGATACTGTACAAAAGGTGGATTAGCCAAACTGATATCGCCGCTGTTGTAATTAAATTTCAGCGACATCGCCAAAAAGACCATTTTTCACGTGAGTGTTCAGGGGTTTTTGGGTTAAAACATGTGCTGCATTTAAAAAGTATGGCCAGGTTGGCAGGGTGAACGGGGCAAGAATGCCTGACGGGTGAAAGTTATTTACAGAATATAAAAATTAAACGAGAGAACGGGTCAGAGGTAATATGAACGAACAATATTCCGCAATGCGAAGTAATGTCAGTACTTTAGGTAAATTGCTGGGCGACACGATCAAAGATACGTTGGGAGAGCATATCCTGGATCGTGTTGAGAAAATCCGTAAGCTGTCGAAATCCTCCCGTGCCGGAAATGACGCGGATCGACAGGAGTTACTGTCAACGTTGCAAAACCTCTCAAACGATGAGCTGTTGCCTGTTGCCCGTGCTTTTAGCCAGTTTCTGAATTTAGCCAACGTGGCTGAACAATATCACAGCATTTCGCCGCACGGCGAAGCGGCCAGCAATCCTGAAGCGCTGGCGCAATTGTTCGATCGTCTGAAATCCAAAAACCTCTCTGAGCAGCAGTTACGGGATGCCGTTGACCAGCTTTCTATCGAACTGGTGCTGACCGCACACCCGACAGAAATCGCCCGTCGTACGTTGATCCACAAACTGGTGGAAGTGAATAACTGCCTCAAGCAGCTCGACCATAACGATCTGGCCGATTACGAGCGCAAACAAATCATGCGCCGCCTGCGTCAGTTAATCGCGCAATCATGGCACACCGATGAAATCCGCAAAAACCGCCCTTCTCCGGTGGATGAAGCCAAATGGGGTTTTGCGGTAGTCGAAAACAGCCTGTGGGAAGGCGTGCCGGCTTTTCTGCGCGAACTGAACGAACAGCTGGAAACCTCACTGGATTACAAAATGCCAGTGGAAGCCGTGCCGGTTCGCTTCACCTCCTGGATGGGGGGCGACCGCGACGGTAACCCGAACGTAACCGCCGATATTACCCGTCATGTGTTGTTGCTGAGCCGCTGGAAAGCGACTGATCTGTTCCTGCGTGATATCGCGGTGCTGGTGTCAGAACTGTCGATGACCGAATGCACACCGGAACTGCGTGAGCTGGCCGGCGGTGCGGACATCATCGAACCTTACCGCGAAATCATGAAACAGCTCCGTTCGCAGCTGACCAATACTCAGGTGTATCTGGAAGCCCGTCTGAAAGGCGAGCGTGTTGCACGTCCTCATGATTTGCTGGTGAAAAATGACCAACTGTGGGCGCCGCTTTACGCCTGCTACCAGTCATTGCAGGCCTGCAACATGGGCATTATTGCCAACGGCCAGTTGCTGGATACCCTGCGCCGCGTGCGCTGCTTCGGCGTGCCGCTGGTGCGTATCGACGTGCGTCAGGAAAGCACCCGCCACACCGACGCTATCGCAGAAATTACCCGTTATCTGGGTCTTGGCGATTACGAAAGCTGGTCAGAATCCGACAAACAGGCTTTCCTGATCCGCGAACTGAACTCAAAACGTCCGCTGGTGCCACGTCACTGGGAACCGAGCGCCAACACCAAAGAAGTGCTCGATACCTGTCAGGTGATTGCCGAAGCGCCGGAAGGCTCGATTGCAGCGTATGTCATCTCGATGGCGCGCACGCCGTCTGATGTGCTGGCCGTACACCTGCTGCTCAAAGAAGCCGGTTGTCCGTTCCCGATGCCCGTTGCGCCGCTGTTCGAAACGCTCGACGACCTGAACAATGCCGACGATGTCATGAAGCAATTGCTGAGCATCGACTGGTATCGCGGTTTCATTCAGGGCAAACAGATGGTGATGATTGGCTATTCCGACTCCGCAAAAGACGCGGGCGTGATGGCCGCATCGTGGGCGCAATATCGTGCGCAGGATGCTCTGATCAAAACCTGCGAGAAAGCCGGAATTGCCCTGACTCTGTTCCACGGACGTGGCGGTTCTATCGGCCGTGGCGGCGCACCGGCACAGGCAGCGTTATTGTCTCAGCCTCCGGGCAGCCTGAAAGGTGGCCTGCGCGTTACCGAACAGGGCGAGATGATCCGCTTCAAATTCGGTCTGCCGGAAGTCACCATCAGCAGTCTGGCGCTGTACACCTCTGCAATTCTGGAAGCCAACCTGTTGCCACCGCCTGAGCCGAAACAAGCCTGGGTGGATATCATGGAACAACTGTCTGACGTGTCCTGCAAAATGTACCGTGGCTACGTTCGCGAAAATAAAGACTTCGTGCCTTACTTCCGCGCCGCAACGCCGGAACAGGAACTGGCCAAACTGCCTCTGGGTTCACGCCCGGCGAAACGTAAAGCCAGTGGTGGCGTCGAAAGCCTTCGTGCCATCCCGTGGATTTTCGCCTGGACGCAAAACCGCCTGATGCTGCCAGCCTGGCTGGGTGCCGGTGCCGGTTTGCAGGCTGTGGTTGATGACGGAAAACGCGACGAGCTGGAAACCATGTGCCGCGACTGGCCGTTCTTCTCCACGCGAATCGGTATGCTGGAGATGGTGTTTGCGAAAGCTGACCTGTGGCTGGCGGAATACTACGATCATCGTCTGGTTGGGAAAGAATTGTGGCCGCTCGGTCAGCAGTTGCGCGATCAGCTGGCAAGCGACATCAAAGTCATTCTGGCGATTTCTAACGACGATCATCTGATGGAAGATTTGCCGTGGATTGCAGAATCCATCGCACTGCGAAACGTCTACACTGACCCGCTGAACGTCTTGCAGGCTGAATTGCTGCACCGTTCCCGCGAGCTGGAAAAAGACGGCAAGCAGGATGCCAACGTCGAACAGGCGCTGATGGTGACGATTGCCGGTGTGGCAGCGGGTATGCGTAATACCGGCTAGTTTTCGCTGACATCAGCCCAAGAAAAACCCGCGAATTCGCGGGTTTTTTGTATTCAGTGTCGGGCAAAAAGATTAAGCGCGAACCGGCACAGCGATGTCTGGACGCACACCCAGCGTGTGGCAAATCGCGTAACTCATTTCTGCACGGTTCAGGGTGTAGAAATGGAAGTCCTTCACGCCTTCGCGGCTGAGGATTTTCACCATGTCCATCGCGATATTGGCACCGACCATTTTGCGGGTTTCGGCGTCGTCATCCAGCCCTTCAAACTGGCTGTTCATCCAGTGCGGTACACGCACATTGGTCATCGTCGCAAAGCGGGTCAGCTGTTTGAAGTTAGACACCGGCAGGATGCCAGGCACGATTTCCACGTCAATCCCCTGACCGGCGCAGCGGTCGCGGAAACGCAGGTAACTTTCCACATCAAAGAAGAACTGCGTGATGGCGCGGTTCGCACCGGCATCGATTTTACGTTTCAGGTTAATCAGATCTGACTGCGCGCTTTTGGCCTCAGGATGCACTTCCGGATAGGCCGCGACGGAAATATCAAAGTCGCCCACTTCTTTCAGCAGATGCACCAGATCGGTGGCGTACATTTCCGGCTTGCCGCCGCCTGCCGGCAAATCGCCACGCAGAGCCACAATGTGGCGGATGCCACTGTCCCAGTAATCCCGTGCGATCTGACGCAGTTCATCGCGGCTGGCATCGATACAGGTCAGGTGAGGTGCCGCTTCCAGACCGGTACGTTCTTTAATGCCTTTGATGATGCTGTGCGTACGATCACGCTCGCCGGAGTTCGCACCGTAAGTCACAGAGACAAACTTAGGCTTGAGGCTGCTGAGACGATCAATAGAGCTCCACAACGTATCTTCCATCTCGCTGGTACGAGGCGGGAAAAATTCGAAAGAAACGTTAATCTGACCCTGTAATTCAGCCAGATTCTGGTTCAGCGCTTCGCGCTGGTTTGCGTGGAAAAAGCTCATAAACACTACCTCATGGATCACTGCGTTTTGATTATGGTTCGTTATAATGGACGTTTGGACGTCTAAACGTATAGATAGAAAATGACGGAAAGAGAACAAAGTGTCAACGTTAAAATGATGGCAGGGGATGATTAATCTTCACGCAAACTGAAAGAATTTCACGTTGCGAAAATGAGGCTGAGGGGAAGCTGAGGAAAGTTAGAGGTTTTTTACGCCTTCCCCTCATGAGAGGGGAAGGCGTAAGGAATTACAGAAGTTGCGTCAGACGATTAAGATCAGATTGCAACGCACCTGCGGTCACGTCACGCCCTGCACCCGGCCCGCGGATCACCAGCGGATTATCACGATACCAGCGACTTTCGATAGCGAACACGTTATCGCACGGCAGTAATGCGGCCAGAGGATGGTCGTCACGCACCGCTTCAACACCCACACGGGCTTTGCCATTGGCATCGAAACGGGCCACGTAGCGCAGCACCAGGCCCATTTCACGGGCGGCTTCCAGACGTTGCAGCATTTGCTGGTTCAGCGCCTCACCGTCTTCAAAAAACTGATCTACGGAACCGTTCGCGCAACTTTCCGGCACCAGAGATTCCACGCGAACCTGCGTCGGTTCGATGTCATAACCCGCTTCGCGCGCCAGGATCACCAGCTTGCGCATGACGTCCTGACCGGATAAATCATCGCGCGGATCCGGCTCAGTCAGCCCCTGCTGCCAGGCTAAATCCACCAGTTCGGTGAACGGCAGCGTGCCGTCAAATTGCAGGAACAGCCAGGACAATGTTCCCGAGAAAATGCCGCTGATGGCCAGAATGCTGTCGCCGCTTTCGCGTAAATCACGCACCGTATGGTTAACCGGCAAACCAGCGCCGACAGTGGCGTTATACAACCAGTGGCTGCCGGTTTTTGAAAACGCGTCGCGGATCTGACGGTATTTATTCGTGTCCGACGCGCCTGCCTGTTTGTTGGCACTGATGACATGGAAACCGTAGCTGGCGAAATCCAGATACTGATCGGCCAGTTCAGCGCTGGCGGTGACATCCAGAACCACTAAATCGTCATAAGGATGCGCGCGCATCCACAGGAACAGCGATTCTTCGTCATGCGCCTGCGATTCATCATCAAAGAAGGCCAGCGCACGGCTGGCGTCCAGCCCTTCATAATTGAGCAGACTGCGCTTGCTGTCGACCACACCGGCCAGCACAAACTCGAAACCGCTGCGGGCAGAAATATTCTTTTGTTCACGGGCGAACAGTTCCAGCCAGCGTGAACCGATATTGCCTTTACCAAACAGCATCAGACCGATTTGCTTTTCAGCACGGAACAACGTTTTGTGCAGCCCCTGAATCAGGTGCGCGGTCGGGCCGATACGCAGTACAGCCACCAGACTGATACCGTCTTCGGCCTGCCAGATAAACTCCACTGGCTGATCTTTCATTTCCTGATAAAAACGGTGGCTGTGCAGCGGATTCTTGCACACGCCCGCCCCGACCAGCGCCACCAGCGCCAGCCCTTCACGCAGGGTCAGACGCGCCGGAAGGGCTGCCTCTTCGAGAACCTGCAACGCGCTACCCGCCACTTCAGAGGTGTAGCAAAGTTGCAGCAGATTACGGTCAGGATGAATGCCGGTACACAGCGGTTTGATCTGCGCACGTTTAAGCAGCAGCTCAACATCTTTTTGTGCCAGACCAAAATCGTGGCCGGAAGGAATGACCATTTCGATCAGACAAATATCATCATGGCTGGTGACAATTTTCGCGCCGGTACCGGAAGCCAGCACGCGTTCAATACGCGTTGAGCCCTGCTCCGGCTGGTAACTGCAACGCAGTTGCAAATCAATATCGCTGCCGGAAACCGGCTGAAGGGTACGGGTGTGCAGAACCGGTGCCGCCAGACGCGCAAGTTCACTGGCTTCATCGAGACGCAATAACGGCAGCAGGCAGGCATCTTTCACTTTGCGCGGGTCGGCGCTGTAGACACCGGCCACATCACTCCAGATGGTCACACGGCTGGCATTAGCCAGTGCGCCAATCTGGGTGGCGGAATAGTCACTGCCGTTACGGCCAAGCAGTACGGTTTCACCCGCGTCACTGCGGGCGATAAAGCCGGTCACCACCAGATATTGCTGAGGATGCTGCGCGAGAAGTTGTTGCAGCAGCGGATACGAACGGCCTTCATCAACCTGAGGTTGCGCAGCGCGTTCAGCCCGCAGGAATTCACGGGCATCCAGCCAGGCGGCCGGTAATTCCAGCTTACACAGCACTGCAGACATCAGGCGTGCAGACCAGACTTCGCCGTGCCCGACGACTTCAGCATAAATTGCATCGGTCATTTTGCCGTCAAGCAAAACAGCCAGACGTTCGAGATCATGAATAAAAGAAGCAATAAGCGGTTCGGCCATTTCCGGCGGCAACAGACCAGTTATCAAATCACTCTGATAACGGCGCAAAGCCTGCTGAACCTGATGCGCAGAAATTCTGTCTGTCTGGCTGAGCTTCAGCCAGCTGATCAGCTGGTTGGTTGTGCTGCCAGCCGCCGACACCACCATCATGTCACCCGGCTTCGCATACTCGGCCATAATGCCAGCGACACGCAGATAACACTTCACGTCGGCCAGACTGCTACCACCAAATTTGTGCAACTGACGACTTCCCGCCGGCGCTGCAACCGCTATTGCATTCATACTTACCTCGTTGCCACTGACTGGAATGCATTTTCCAGATCAGCAATCAAATCTTCGCTGTCTTCAAGACCTACAGAAATACGGAGCAAGCTGTCAGAAATCCCGGCGGCTTTGCGCGCTTCCGGCGCCATGCCAGCATGTGTCATGGTCGCGGTATGAGAAATCAGGCTTTCGACGCCTCCCAGTGATTCTGCGAGGGTAAATAACTTCAATTCTTTCAGGAAATGGCGCAACTGAGCTTCATCTCCGTTAAATTCAAAACTGATCATGGCACCAAAGCCACGTTGCTGGCGGCAGGCAATTTCATGTCCCTGGTTTTCCGGCAGCGACGGATGATACAGCTTTTTGACCTGCAATTGTTTTTGTAAATAAGCAACAATTGCCAGTGCATTTTCCTGTTGCTGTTTCACGCGAACCGTTAACGTGCGCAAACCGCGCAATAACAGATAGCTGTCAAAGGCCGCAGCGGTAACGCCAATGTTGTTCGCCCACCAGGCGAGTTCTGTCGCATGTTCTGCGGTCTTAGATATTACCGTACCGGCGACCACATCAGAATGCCCGTTCAGATATTTAGTACATGAATGGACGACTAAATCCGCACCAAGCTGCAATGGATTTTGCAACGCC
This sequence comes from Rahnella aceris, assembly GCF_011684115.1. Lineage (NCBI taxonomy): Bacteria > Pseudomonadati > Pseudomonadota > Gammaproteobacteria > Enterobacterales > Yersiniaceae > Rahnella > Rahnella aceris. The sequence goes on from NZ_JAADJV010000008.1 coordinate 23,950, forward strand.
GGACTCAGGAAGGTGTTGTCCACCACTGTCAGGGCACCGGCGGCGCGGGACGCGTCGCAAATCGCCTGAATATCCACCACACGCAGCAAAGGATTGCTCGGCGTTTCAATCAGCACCAGCTTCGGTTTTTCTTTCAGCGCATCGGCCAGCGCCTGTGGATCACCCTGATCCACAAACAGCACGCGATACGCGCCACGTTTGCTCAGGCTGTCGAACAAACGGTAACTGCCGCCGTAGCAGTCGTGCGGCGCAACCAGTAAATCGCCAGGTTTCAGAAAGACCGTACACACCAGATGAATGGCTGACATACCGCTGCTGGTCAGAACCGCACCGGCGCCGCCTTCCAGATCAGCCAGCGCACGCTGGACAACATCCCGTGACGGATTGCCGCGACGTGAATAGTCATGGGCTCTTGGCTGGTTGAAATCTTCAAAGTTATAGGTACTGGAAAGGTAGATTGGCGGAACTACACAACCATATTGCTGATCATTGTTCAGGCCACTGCCCACGGCAATGGTGGCTTGCTTGTGCGTCATAATCGTTTCTTCCTGACGAATTGCGAAGGATGAGGATATAAAGAGTAACGTCCGGATTTATAGACGTCAATACATCTGGACATCTAAACTTCTTTGCGTATAGATTGAGCAACAGCGCAATACCCGCTAAAATTATGGCGTTAATGAAGATGTCAGGCAGATCTGTCGTGCCGGGAGACGTAAGCTCAAGGTAACAAAATGAACAGTGCCGCAGGGAAAAACGTGAAATGTCCCTGTTAAATTCCGACATTTACTTAGTGAGAACAGTGAAAATCGGGCATAATCACGCGGTTTTCAGAATTTTATTTTTTGATAAATTTAAGGTGTCCCATGGCTGAGTGGAACGGCGAATATGTCAGCCCTTACGCTGAACACGGTAAGAAAAGCGAACAAGTTAAGAAAATCACGGTATCCATTCCGCTGAAAGTCCTCAAAATTCTCACCGATGAACGCACCCGTCGCCAGGTAAACAACCTGCGTCACGCGACCAACAGTGAATTATTGTGTGAGGCTTTTCTGCACGCCTTCACCGGTCAGCCTTTGCCGAATGACGAAGACCTGCGTAAAGAACGCAGTGACGAAATACCGGAAGCGGCGAAGATCCTGATGCGTGAACTGGGTGTGGATCCTGATACCTGGGAATACTGATCGCAACATCGCAAAGATGTGCTGAAAGACCGTGCGGCTCCCGTCGCGCGTTTTTTCAGTATCTGCGCGAAGAAAGAGAGTGCGGGAACGGGCATTTTATCTGGCGGGACGTCAAACGACAGGTAACAAAAAAGGCGCCAAAGGCGCCTTTTTTTGCTCTCAAGCGAAGCTTATTTGCTGCCTGGAACGCTGAAACGCTTGTTGAAGCGGTCAACGCGGCCACCGGTAGCCACTTCACGTTGCTTACCAGTGTAGAACGGGTGGCATTCGCCACAAACGTCCAGGTTCAGATCGTGACCCACAGTTGAGTGAGTTTTGATAACGTTACCGCATGAGCAAGTTGCAGTAACTTCTACATATTTAGGGTGAATACCTTGTTTCATGGAAAACCTCTTCTTAAGGCCGCGTCGCTATCCAACCCTGTTCTGTCAGACACCACGCGTAGTGGATGATAGGCTTTGAGTACGAAATGCACCAAAGGCGGCGAATCATACAGAATCTCTGACAACCGCGCAATCATGTTCATGCATTTCGAAGGACACAGTGTACACTATCTCGTCATTTTTTTATAGTCTGGACCCCCAATGCCTGTTGCCCACGTTGCTTTACCCGTCCCGCTCGCCCGTACTTTCGACTATCTGTTGCCGCCTGATATGCAGGTTTCAAAGGGTTGCCGGGTCAGTGTGCCTTTCGGAAAACGCGACGCCATTGGCATCGTCACTCAGGTCAGCGACTTCAGCGAATTTGGCCTGGAGAAACTGAAACCGGTGCGGGAAGTCCTCGACAGCTCCAGTCTGTTTACCCCTGATCTGTGGCGCATCTTGTTTTGGGCCGCCGACTATTACCATTACCCGATCGGCGAAGTGCTGTTCCATGCGCTGCCGGTATTGTTACGTCAGGGGAAAGCCGCTGAGCTTACACCGCTGTGGCAATGGTTCGCCACCGAGGAGGGGCGCGCGACGCCGCTCGACAGTCTCAAACGTGCGCCAAAACAACAGCAGGCGATGGCAGCACTGATGCAAAAACCGTTGTATCGTCATCAGGTTGCCGATCTTGATCTTACCGATACGGCCCTGCAGGCATTACGAGCCAAAGGGCTGACGGATTTACGCAGTATTGCGCCCGCCACGCACGACTGGCGCCAGGATTTCTCGGTGATCGGCGAACGTTTACGACTCAATACCGAGCAGGCCACCGCCGTCGGCGCGATCCGCAGTGAAGATCAGCAATTTTCCGCCTGGTTGCTGGCCGGTGTAACCGGCTCAGGTAAAACCGAAGTGTATCTGAGCGTGCTGGAAAACATTCTGGCGCAGGGTCGGCAGGCGCTGGTGATGGTGCCGGAAATCGGCCTGACGCCGCAAACCATCGCACGTTTTCGCGAACGTTTCAGTGCGCCGGTGGATGTGCTGCACTCCGGCCTGAACGACAGCGAACGCCTCGCCGTCTGGCTGCGGGCGCGCAATGGCGAAGCGGGCATCGTCATTGGCACCCGTTCATCGCTGTTTACACCGTTTGCGCGCCTCGGCGTCATTATCATTGATGAAGAACACGACAGTTCTTATAAGCAGCAGGAAGGCTGGCGCTATCACGCCCGTGATCTGGCGGTGTACCGCGCTCACGCTGAAAATATCCCGATTATTATGGGCTCGGCAACCCCGGCGCTGGAAACGCTGCACAATGTTGAACTGGGGAAATATCGTCAGCTCAAACTGACCAAACGTGCCGGAAATGCCAAACTCGCCCGTCAGAATTTGCTGGATTTAAAAGGGTTGCAGCTGAAAGTCGGGCTGTCTCAACCGCTGATCCAGAAAATGCAGGAGCATCTGAAAGCCGATAATCAGGTCATGCTGTTCCTCAACCGCCGCGGCTATGCGCCTGCCCTGCTTTGCCATGAGTGTGGCTGGATAGCCGAATGTCAGCGCTGTGATCACTATTACACTCTGCACCAGAATCAGCGTCAGTTACGCTGCCACCATTGTGACAGTCAGCGCGCCGTGCCGCATCAGTGTCCGCATTGCGGCTCAACACAACTGGTCTCGGTCGGCGTCGGTACAGAACAGCTGGAAAACGAACTGGCGCCGTTGTTCCCGGATACGCCAATCACGCGCATTGACCGCGATACCACCAGCCGGAAAGGTTCGCTGGAACAACACCTGAATGAAGTCCATCGTGGCGGCGCACGTATTCTTATCGGCACCCAAATGCTGGCAAAAGGGCACCACTTCCCTGATGTTACGCTGGTGTCATTGCTGGATGTCGACGGCGCGCTGTTCTCGGCAGATTTCCGTTCTGCCGAGCGCTTTGCCCAGCTTTATACGCAGGTTTCAGGCCGTGCCGGACGTGCAGGCAAACAGGGTGAAGTCGTATTGCAAACTCACCATCCCGAACATCCGCTGTTACAGGTGCTGTTGCAGCAGGGCTACGACGAGTTCGCCAGACAGACCCTGGCGGAGCGCAAAAGCGTCTTCCTTCCTCCTTATACCAGCCACATTATGATCCGCTCGGAAGACCACGATAATCAGCAATCTGCGCTGTTCCTTCAGCAGTTACGTAATCTGCTCGAATCCAGTCCGCTGAAAGATGATTCGCTGTGGATCCTGGGGCCGGTTCCTGCCTTACAAGCCAAACGCAGCGGACGTTTCCGCTGGCAGCTTTTATTGCAGCATCCTTCACGGCGCGTTTTGCAGCATCTGATCAAAAGCTCTCAGCCGCTGATTTCAAGTCTGCCGCAAGCCAAAAAAGTGAAATGGACACTGGATGTCGATCCGATTGACAGCTGATTCCAAAAGCGAATTTGCGTGAATAGTCAGGTTTTTTGCGTGATGCATCGAAAAAAGCATCTGGGTCACACTTTTAATGCAAATTAGGTAACAAATCCTACTCACATTCTGTTTAGAATGTGATGAGCTACACATCATGCGTAGCCAGGTGAGGAATGTTGATGTTGTTGTCTCAGTTTGATGCTGTTGCAAGGAGAGAGACGTTGGAGCACAAGAAAGAATTACCCGCCGCAACAATGAAAGATGTGGCTGAACAGGCAGGCGTTTCAACAGCAACCGTATCCCGTGCATTAATGAATCCGGAGAAAGTCTCCGCCGCGACTCGCCAGAAAGTTGATCAGGCCGTCATGGCCGTCGGTTATTCTCCTCATGCCCTGGCCCGCAACCTGAAGCGTAATGAATCACGCACTATTTTGGTGATCGTCCCCGACATCTGCGATCCGTTTTTCGCCGATCTGATCCAGGGGATCGAGCGCACGGCCGCCGAAAGCGGTTATCTGGTGTTGATCGGTGATTGTGCTCAGCAAAATCAGCAAGAGAAAACCTTTATCAATCTGATCATTACCAAGCAAATTGACGGAATGCTGCTGCTCGGCTCTGATTTACCTTTCGATGCCAGCAAAGAAGAACAACGCAATCTGCCGCCGATGGTGATGGCGAATGAATTTGCGCCGGAACTTGAACTGCCGACGGTCCACATTGATAACCTGACGGCCGCGTTCGAAGCTGTGCATTATCTTCTCAAGCTGGGGCATCAGCGTATTGCCTGCATCGCCGGGCCAAAGCATATGCCATTGTGCCAGTACCGTTCACAAGGTTATGTGCAGGCGCTGCGCCGCAACGGACTGAGCGTCGAGAGCAAGCTGACCATTCATGGTGATTTCAGCTATGAATCGGGGGCGCAAGCCGTCACCGAGTTGATGGCCCTGCCCGTGCCGCCGACGGCGATTTTCTGCCACAACGATGTGATGGCGATTGGTGCCATGTTCCAGGCGAAAAAAATGGGTCTGCGCATTCCGCAGGATTTGTCGGTTGTCGGTTTCGATGACATCAAGGCCAGCCAGTATACCGATCCTCCGCTGACGACCGTTGCGCAGCCGAGATTCCAGCTTGGCCGTCAGGCCATGTTATTATTACTTGAGCAGTTACAGGGAAATCCGGTACAAAACGGTTCGCTGCTGCTTGATAGCGAGCTGGTGGTGCGGGAAAGCACTGCGGCCCCAAAAGCGTGAGTCCGATTTTATGCTGTTCAACAGTTTTAATTTCAGTAAATGTTCAGGGTTGAGTAACATGACGCACTTCTTCATTCATCACGACACAGCGAAACGATAGTGGCACAAAGAGACTATGTAAGCCGTGGGCGCTCAGGAGCGCGGCGGAAAAGTACCAGCCGGAGTAAAAAACGCAGTTCCACAACGATCTCCAAAACCATGGTGGTGTTAGCCGTTGCGGTACTGGTGGTGTTTGTCGGTGGCCTCTATTTTATTGCGCACAATAAACATGAAGAAGCGACAGTGTTGCCGACGCACGCTGTCCGTCCGGGTAATGGATTGCCACCTAAGCCAGAAGAACGCTGGCGCTACATTAAAGAACTGGAAAACCGCCAGATGGGCGTCACCACGCCGACAGAACCGACGGCGGGCGGACAGGTCGAATCCAAAACACAACTGACGCCTGAACAGCGCCAGCTTCTCGAACAGATGCAGGCCGATATGCGCCAGACACCAACACAGTTGTCTGAAGTGCCGTATAACGACCCGAATCAGGCCACGCAGGCACCAGCGCATACTCAGCGTCAGGTTCAGCAACAGCAGCCGACGTACGCGCAGCAGCAGCCGGTAACTCAGCCGCGTCAGGTTCAGCCACAGCCAACGTATACGCCGCAAACGCAGCCGGTACGTGCGCCTCAGGCCCAGGTGCAAACGCAACCCGTTCAGCCAAAACCGAAGCCGCAAGTGAAAGAGCCGGTGAAAGAAGCACCGAAACCGCAACAGCCAGCCACCATTACCCAGGCTGAGCCGGAAAAACCGAAAGCACAGGAAAAAACCCAGCGCTTTGTGGTTCAGTGCGGTTCGTTCAAAGGATCTGAGCAGGCGGAATCCCAGCGCGCCAAGCTGGCATTCGAAGGTTTTGAAGGCCGGATCACCACCGGCGGTGGCTGGAGTCGCGTCGTCATCGGCCCGTACAACAGCCGTTCTGGTGCTGACAGCACACTATCGCGCCTCAAAGGCGCTGGCATCTCCGGTTGCATTCCCGTCGCAACCGGGGGTTGAAAACCCGTAATCCTTCCCCAATCTATACTTTCAATATGCCCCGTAAGTTTGTGAGACACGTTCAGTGTCCCGCAAACCTGCGGGGATCTTTTCCGTCTGCAACGAGGAACCGCTCGTGACAACAATTGTAAGTGTACGCCGCAACGGCAAGGTCGTTATCGGTGGTGATGGCCAGGCCACATTGGGAAATACCGTCATGAAGGGCAACGTCAAAAAAGTACGTCGCCTGTATAACGACAAAGTGATCGCGGGCTTTGCTGGCGGCACGGCTGATGCCTTCACGCTGTTTGAGCTGTTCGAACGCAAACTGGAAATGCACCAGGGTCATCTGGTGAAAGCCGCCGTTGAACTGGCAAAAGACTGGCGTACCGACCGTATGTTACGCCGTCTGGAAGCCCTTCTGGCCGTGGCCGATGAAAACGCCTCGCTTATCATCAGCGGTAACGGTGACGTTATCCAGCCTGAAAACGATCTGATTGCCATTGGTTCCGGTGGCCCGTATGCCCAGGCTGCTGCACGCGCGTTGCTGGAAAACTCCGAGCTTGAAGCGCGCGACATCGTCGAAAAATCGCTGAGCATCGCCGGTGACATCTGCATCTACACCAACCAATTCCACACTATCGAAGAATTGTCTTCTAAAGCGTAAGGATCGAAAATTATGTCTGAGATGACCCCGCGCGAGATCGTCAGCGAGTTAGACAGTTACATCATTGGCCAGGATAAAGCGAAACGCGCCGTGGCTATTGCTTTGCGTAACCGCTGGCGCCGGATGCAGCTTGATGAAGCGCTGCGCCACGAAGTCACCCCGAAAAATATTCTGATGATCGGTCCGACCGGTGTCGGTAAAACCGAAATTGCCCGCCGTCTGGCGAAGCTGGCTAACGCGCCGTTCATCAAAGTAGAAGCGACTAAATTCACGGAAGTCGGTTACGTCGGTAAAGAAGTGGATTCCATTATCCGCGACCTGACCGATTCCGCCGTAAAAATGGTGCGCCTGCAATCTATTGAGAAAAACCGTTATCGTGCTGAAGAACTGGCCGAAGAACGTATTCTGGATGTGCTGATCCCGCCAGCGAAAAACAACTGGGGACAACCTGACGAAGCGCAGGAACCTTCTGCTGCACGCCAGAACTTCCGCAAAAAACTACGTGAAGGCCAGCTCGACGACAAAGAGATTGAAATCAGCCTGGCATCCGGCCCGATGGGCGTGGAAATCATGTCCCCTCCGGGTATGGAAGAAATGACCAATCAGTTGCAGTCGATGTTCCAGAGCATGGGTGCTCAGAAACAGAAACCGCGCAAACTGAAAATCAAAGAAGCGCTGAAGCTGCTGATCGAAGAAGAAGCCGCGAAACTGGTGAACCCGGAAGATCTGAAAGAACAGGCAATCGAGGCCGTTGAGCAACACGGCATCGTGTTTATCGATGAGATCGACAAAATCTGTAAACGTGGCGGCCAGAGTTCAGGTCCAGACGTCTCCCGCGAAGGTGTTCAGCGTGACCTGCTGCCTCTGGTGGAAGGCTGTACGGTGTCTACCAAGCACGGCATGGTGAAAACCGATCACATTCTGTTTATCGCTTCCGGCGCATTCCAGACGGCCAGCCCGTCAGACCTGATCCCTGAGTTGCAGGGTCGTCTGCCTATTCGTGTGGAACTGCAGGCGCTGTCGACTGAAGACTTCGAACGCATACTGACCGAGCCAAGTGCTTCGCTGACTCATCAGTACAAAGCATTGATGGCGACCGAAGGCGTAACCATTGATTTCACCGCTGACGGTATCCGCCGTATTGCGGAAGCCGCATGGCAGGTGAACGAAACCACCGAGAACATAGGTGCGCGTCGTCTGCATACCGTTCTGGAGCGTCTGATGGAAGATATCTCTTACGATGCCAGCGAAAGCAACGGTATCTCCATAAACATTGATGCAGATTATGTTAGAAGCCACCTTGACCAGCTGGTAGCTGATGAAGATCTGAGCCGTTTTATCTTATAATTTGCTCATACGTTCCGAAAGTGATCTTCAGGGAGGCGTTTGCCTCCCTGATTTTTTTAGATTTCGGACTGATTCTTCACCTGAGAAATCACCTATGAGCACAATCACGCCTTTCACTCCGACAACCCCCGCCCGCGCCTGGCTCGAAAGCCTGCGCCCGAAAACCTTGCCACTGGCGTTTGCTTCTATCGTTATGGGTTCTGCCATTGCCAGCCTGCAAGGCGTTTTCCATCCGCTCATTGCACTACTGGCGCTGCTGACTGCGGGCTGTTTGCAAATTTTGTCAAATCTGGCGAATGACTATGGCGATGCCGAGAAAGGCAGTGACACGCCGGAACGCGTCGGGCCCTTACGCGGCATGCAAAAGGGCCTGATTACCGCCGGGCAGATGAAGCGCGCGATTATCCTGACCATCGCGCTGACCCTTATCTGCGGTACTGCGCTTATTGCCGTGGCCTGTCATAAGCCTAGTGACGTGGTCGGGTTTCTGATCCTCGGCTTGCTGTCGATTGGCGCCGCCATTACCTATACCGTCGGCACACGACCTTATGGCTACATGGGACTTGGCGATATTTCCGTGCTGATCTTCTTCGGCTGGATCAGTGTCGCAGGGACGTTTTATTTACAGGCAGGCTATTTCGACTGGATCGTAATGCTTCCGGCGACGGCGACAGGTTTGCTGTCCACTGCGGTACTCAATATCAATAATTTGCGCGATATCGAAACCGACAGCGCCAACGGCAAGAATACCCTGGCGGTTCGCCTCGGGCCGGTTAACGCACGACGCTATCACGCCATCATTCTGACCGCCGCCGTGCTGTGTCTGGTGATTTTCTCCGCCCTGCACCTGCCTCACTGGACCGGCTGGCTGTTTATCCTGGCGATCCCAATGCTGGCAAAACATCTGATACGGGTGATGAAATCGACAACATCCACTGAAGTCCGCCCGTTGCTGGAACATATGGTAAAAACCGCGTTGCTGACTAACGTCTTGTTTGCAGTGGGTCTGTTGCTCAATTGAGTAAAGTTGGCCTGATGTGCGTTTATCAGGTCGCTTTTCACATTTAACAATTGATGATTTTGCCAACATCCGCCGGAAAGGGATATACTGAACACTCATGCAGCAACCAGATGAAATCCTATGAAATACGATACTTCCGAACTTTGCGACATCTACCATGAAGAAGTGAATGTCGTTGAACCCTTGTTCTCCAACTTTGGCGGCCGTACTTCATTTGGCGGGCAAATCACCACCGTGAAATGCTTCGAAGATAATGGCTTGCTTTATGACCTGCTGGAAGAAAATGGCCGTGGCCGTGTATTAGTGATCGATGGTGGCGGTTCTGTTCGTCGCGCACTGCTGGATGCCGGACTGGCACGCCTTGCATTGCAAAACGAATGGGAAGGCATCGTGATTTACGGTGCAGTCCGTCAGGTTGATGATCTCGAAGAGCTGGATCTGGGTATCCAGGCGATGGCGGCTATCCCGGCTGGCGCAGGCAGTGAAGGGATTGGCGAAAGCGACATTCGTGTCAATTTCGGCGGCGTCACCTTCTTCTCCGGCGACCATCTTTATGCCGATAATACCGGTATCGTGCTGTCCGAAGACCCGCTCGATATTGAGTGATTTCCTTCTGAGCACAATAAAAAAGGACGCCTTGGCGTCCTTTTTTATTTGGAATATGAAGTAATTAAACTTCTTCCATTTTTCCTAACAATGCACGCAGACGATCCTGCCATACGTGTTGTTCTTCTTTCAGCTGCGCATTTTCACGCACCAGAGACTCATGGTTGCCGCTGGCTTGCTGAACTTCCTGAGACAGGGTGTTGTTCTGCTCTTTCAGTTCTTCGATTTCCATCTGCAACAGAGTAATGGTATCAATCGCTTGCTGAACTTTAGCTTCTAATTTCTCAAATACTTCAAATGACATTTTTCGGTCCCCTTATGTTCGCAAGGCGCACATCTTATGTTCTGCCGCATCGTCCGGACACGGCTCAAAAATTCCTGCACTCCGTCGATTTTTATAACGAATTCATCAGAGAATTGCGCAAAACCAGCGTGTGTCTTAACGGGTGATTGTATGTAGCCAGCTTTGTTCTGTCTACCCGCAACCCCTTTATCCACGCAGTCTGTTGCAATTTAACAGCGCCGGGTATCAGGAAATGCTTAAAAAGCAGCGTCACACACCAGAAATACTGTTTAATGCCGAATAACCTTAGCCGCTGCGCGGGAAGGCATGTTGATGTTCGTTTGTCACAAATGGCGGCTGAAAATGTTAAATCATGGACTTTTTGCGCTGCATCAAGTTCCAGCAATACGCGAAATCGCTCATTTTTATGACGCGACACACAAAATTTGATTTCGCTATTTCTCGTTTATGCTCGTTAACGATAAATTCACATTACGTTCTCATTTAATGATGAACGCCAAAATCCGATTACGTTCACAAACGACATAACAGAAAAATTATAACTAACCATTAACATCATCCTTAGCAGGATCAAACTATGAGCCAAACCATGAGTTCCACATTAAAAGGTCAGTGCATCGCTGAGTTTCTGGGTACCGGGCTTATCATTTTCTTTGGTGCGGGCTGTGTCGCAGCAATGAAACTTGCCGGGGCAACCTTTGGCCAGTGGGAAATCAGTATTATCTGGGGTCTGGGTGTGGCAATGGCCATCTACCTGACTGCCGCCATCTCCGGCGCACACCTGAATCCGGCGGTGACCGTCGCACTTTGTTTGTTTGCAAACTTTGAAGGACGCAAAGTTCTGCCTTACATCATTGCGCAAGTCGCGGGAGCTTTCTGCGCCGCCGCACTGGTCTACGGCCTTTACTACAACCTGTTCTTCGATTTTGAGCAAAGCCACAACATGGTGCGCGGCAGCGTCGAAAGTCTGGATCTGGCCGGTATTTTCTCTACCTATCCAAACCCGCACATCAGCGTATTGCAGGCGTTTCTGGTAGAAACGGTGATTACGGCCATTCTGATGGCGCTGATCCTCGGACTGACCGATGACGGCAACGGCATTCCACGTGGTCCGCTGGCGCCATTGCTGATCGGTATCCTGATCGCGGTTATCGGTGCCTCCATGGGGCCACTGACCGGATTCGCCCTGAACCCGGCACGTGACTTTGGTCCGAAAGTCTTCGCCTACTTCGCTGGCTGGGGCAAGGTTGCCTTCACCGGCGCGCGCGATATTCCTTATTTCCTGGTGCCGATTTTTGGCCCGCTGCTCGGTGCTTCTCTGGGTGCCATCGCGTATAAAGCGCTGATCGGCCGCCATTTGCCAAATCAGATTAATGAGCCGGCAGAAGAAAAAGCACCTCAGCCATCCAAACAGCGTAAGGCCTGATCGGCTAAACTGTTCCACAGCTTACTCATTCGCAGGATGAATATTATGTCAGCAGATACGACTCACGAAAAAAAATACATTGTTGCACTCGACCAGGGTACAACCAGTTCACGCGCGGTAGTGCTGGATCACGATGCCAATATCGTCAGCGTGTCACAACGCGAATTCACCCAGATCTACCCTAAGTCAGGCTGGGTTGAGCACGACCCGATGGAAATCTGGTCATCGCAAAGCTCGGTGCTGGTGGAAGTACTGGCGAAAGCCGACATTAACTCCGATCAGATTGCCGGTATCGGTATCACCAACCAGCGCGAAACCACCATCGTGTGGGAAAAAGAAACTGGCAAGCCAATCTATAACGCGATTGTCTGGCAATGTCGCCGAACTGCTGACATCTGCGAAAAACTGAAAAAAGACGGTCTGGAAGAATACATTCGCCATAACACCGGCCTGGTTATCGACCCTTACTTCTCCGGCACCAAACTGAAGTGGATCCTCGACAACGTTGAAGGTTCTCGCGAACGCGCTAAACGCGGCGAACTGCTGTTCGGCACCGTCGACACCTGGTTGGTCTGGAAAATGACGCAGGGACGTGTTCACGTGACGGATTACACCAACGCTTCGCGTACCATGCTGTTCAACATCCATGATCTGCAATGGGATGAGCGCATGCTGGAAGTGCTGGATATTCCGCGTGAAATGCTGCCGGAAGTTCGCTCTTCTTCTGAGATTTACGGCCAGACCAACATTGGTGGTAAAGGCGGTACGCGTATTCCTATCGCTGGCATCGCAGGTGACCAGCAGGCGGCGCTCTATGGTCAGCTGTGTGTACAACCTGGTATGGCGAAAAACACCTACGGCACTGGTTGCTTCCTGCTGATGAATACCGGTACTGAAGCGGTCGCCTCTAAAAATGGCCTGCTGACCACCATCGCCTGCGGCCCGCGCGGCGAAGTGAACTACGCGCTGGAAGGGGCCGTGTTTGTCGGCGGTGCGTCCATTCAGTGGCTGCGTGACGAACTGAAACTGATCAGCGACGCAACTGACTCCGAATATTTCGCCATGAAAGTGAAAGACACGAACGGCGTTTACGTAGTGCCCGCCTTTACCGGCCTCGGCGCCCCTTACTGGGATCCGTATGCCCGCGGCGCAATCTTCGGTCTGAGCCGTGGTGCGAACAGCAACCACATCATCCGCGCGACGCTGGAATCTATCGCTTACCAGACCCGCGACGTACTGGATGCCATGCAGGCAGACTCGGGCGCTCGTCTGCAGGCACTGCGTGTGGACGGCGGTGCGGTGGCCAACAACTTCCTGATGCAATTCCAGTCAGACATTCTTGGCACCCGCGTTGAGCGCCCTGAGGTGCTGGAAGTCACCGCGCTGGGTTCTGCTTTCCTGGCAGGTCTGGCCGTCGGCTTCTGGAACGACCTGGAAGAAGTGCGCAGCAAAGCGACCATCGAACGTGAATTCCGCCCAAGCATTGAAACGACGGAACGTAATGTCCGCTATAAAGGCTGGCAAAAAGCGGTGGCACGCGTTCGTTCGTGGGAAGATCACGACGAGTAATCGCCAGATATTATCGCCAACACCCCTTTCTGAAACTCCCCATCCGGGGAGTTTTTTTATGCACCTTTCCCGTTGTGCTAAAATCTGCGCCACAGATGAGCCTCGCCTCACCGACCTCTTTTTTTCTTTCTACAGGCTTTCCAATGAAACGTGAATTAGCAATCGAGTTCTCCCGCGTGACCGAAGCTGCCGCGCTCGCCGGTTACAAATGGCTGGGTCGTGGCGATAAAAACCTTGCCGATAACGCTGCCGTTCAGTCCATGCGCATCATGCTCAATAAAGTCGATATCGACGGTACTATCGTGATTGGCGAAGGGGAAATTGATGAAGCGCCGATGCTGTATATCGGTGAAAAAGTCGGTACCGGCAACGGCGACGCGGTGGATATCGCGGTCGATCCCATTGAAGGTACACGCATGACCGCCATGGGCCAGTCCAATGCACTGGCTGTGCTGGCAGTTGGCGACAAAGGTTCGTTCCTCAATGCACCCGACATGTACATGGAAAAGATCGCCGTCGGGCCGGGCGCAAAAGGCGCAATTAATCTCGAACTGACGCTGGCAGAGAATCTGGCCAATATTGCTAAAGCGCTGGATAAACCGCTGACCGAACTGACCGTCGCTGTTCTGGCAAAACCCCGTCACGACGACGCCATCCGCGAAATGCTGGCGTCAGGCGTGCGTGTGTTCGCATTCCCGGACGGCGATGTGGCGGCGACAATCCTGACCTGCATGCCGGAAAGTGAAGTGGATGTGCTGTATGGCATCGGCGGTGCGCCGGAAGGCGTGATTTCCGCTGCGGTGATCCGTGCGCTGGATGGCGATATGCAGGGCCGTTTGCTGGCGCGTCATGATGTGAAAGGCGATACACCGGAAAACCGTCGTATCGGCGAAGAAGAGCTGGCGCGCTGTAAAGCGATGGGGATCGAGGCCGGTAAAGTGCTGCTGCTGGATGATATGGCGCGTAACGATAACGTGATTTTCTCCGCGACCGGTATTACCAAAGGCGACCTGCTGGAAGGCATCAGCCGTCAGGGAAACATGGCGACCACCGAGACGCTGCTGATCCGCGGAAAATCCCGCACCATCCGCCGTATCCGCTCGACCCATTACCTCGACCGAAAAGACGCTGCGCTGCACGAATTTATTATCTGATCAACTTCCTTCCGGTCATCAAAAAGCAGGGCCATCAGCGCCCTGCTTTTGCACCATCAGGCAGTATGTCCTTCATGCTGGCTACGGTTCGACATCGGCCACCAGCACAGTAAAATCAGCAATGCCATCGTAAACATCAGTAACCCGAGGCTGAACTGACCGGTTTGCGGCAACATCGCCGACATCCATGCTACCAGCCCTGACCCCATATTCTGCAATCCGCCAACCAGCGCACCGGCCGCGCCCGCCAGATACGGGAAAGGCTCCATTGCACCGGTGGTCGCCAGCGGGAACAACATGCCAGCGCCAAAGAAAAACAGCGAAGCCGGCACCACCAGCGTCCAGATATTCATGATACCCAGCCAGCCAGGGATCCACATCGCCAGACCGGCCAGCAGACAACTGATGACCGAATGCCACATCAGTTGCTGGAAACTTTTCTCCGCCCGCCCGGCATACCAGGCACCAAAGAAGGCAGCAGGGATCGGCAGGATAAACAGTACGCTGACCATCACACCGCTCAGCCCGAGGACACCGCCCATCAGCACACCGCAACTGGCTTCAAACACCGCCACACCGGCCAGTGCACCGACCAGCATCACCAGATAGCGGCTGAAATTGGCGTCGGCCAGCAATAAACGCAGGCTGCCCAGCATGTTGCGCGGCGGATGGTCGGCAGTGAATTCCGGACGAGTTTCCGGCAACCAGCGGTACATCGAAAACGCCACACCGGCGCACAGAATCAGCAGGAAACCAAAACTGGCCCGCCAGCCTAACCACGCTGACAGTGCGCCACCAATCACCGGCGCCAGCAGCGGGCTGATCAGAATGCCCATGTTCAGCAGGCTGTTGGCATGGCGCAACGCGCCGCCACTGTAGAGATCACGCGGCATGGTTCTCGCCATTACGCCCGCCACACCGGTGCCCAACCCCTGAATGGCTGCAAAGGCGATCAGCATATTCAGGCTCGTTGACATCATCGCGCCCGCCGCACCAATCAGGAAAATCATCAGGCCGGTGAGGATCACCGGTTTACGGCCAATATTATCGGAAAGCGGGCCGTAAACCAGTTGCGAGCCGCCGTATGTCAGCAGATAGGCTGCCATCACCCGCTGTACCGCGCCCGGTTTCACGGCCAGACTGGTGGCCATGTCCGCGATATTCGGCACATAAATGGTTTGTGCCATTTGCCCGACAGCCACCAGCAAAATGAGCATGATAAGCAGGTGGATATTTTCCAGATTTTTCATTTTTCAGTTCATTATCAAATAAGATTGGAAAAGTGCAGAACAAATAACCAGTAAATTCAGCCAGACTACAGCGGCGCATAAGTTAACAAATTAATATGAATAAGCGAGTGTTGTAGGAAACTCTTCTCAACCTGTACTGGCAGCAGCGGGAACCACATGTGTAACGCAGGGTGTACGAAAATCGATATTGGCTAACGGGTGATGAACAGGCTGATAACATTTAACCGATACGGGATTCGGAAAATTTGAAATAAAATCAGGACATAATTTTGCAATTCATATTTCTCACTACATGAAGAAATCAGAAACCACGGGAGTTTTTTATGGCTGATTGGGTGACAGGAAAAGTCAAAAAAGTTGAGCACTGGACAGACAATTTGTTCAGCATCACGGTCAATGCGCCCATCGATCCTTTTACCGCTGGCCAGTTCGCCAAACTTTCGCTGGATATTGACGGCGAGCGGGTGCAGCGCGCGTATTCCTATGTAAACCCACCCTCCAGCGGCGAACTGGAGTTTTATCTGGTGAATGTGCCGGAAGGAAAACTCAGCCCGCGGCTTCACGTGATGCAGCCCGGTGACGAAATCAACATCACCAAAGAAGCCGCCGGATTTTTCGTGGTTGAAGAAGTGCCTGAATGCGCGACCCTGTGGATGCTGGCAACCGGTACCGCTATCGGGCCGTATCTGTCTATTTTGCAGGAAGGTATCGGACTGGAGCGGTTCAAGAATATTGTTCTGGTTCACGCGGCACGCTTTGCAGCAGATCTCAGCTATCTGCCATTAATGCAGCAACTGCAACGCCGTTATGAGGGCAAACTCCATATCCAGACCGTGGTCAGTCGCGAGGAGATTTCCGGTTCGCTGACCGGTCGCGTGCCTGCGCTGATTGAAAGTGGTGCACTGGAAGCGGCTGTCGGCCTTAAGATGCTGGCAGAGGACAGCCACGTGATGTTGTGCGGCAATCCGCAGATGGTTCGCGATACCCAGCAAGTACTGAAAGACACGCGGGGTATGCGCAAACATCTCAAACGTAAGCCTGGCCATATGACCAGCGAGCATTACTGGTAAGTCTGTTACCGCGAAACTAGCGGAATTTAACGTCGTCCGGTTCCGGGCCAAAGCGATTTGCGCCCGGTGTGCCGGTAAAACCGCCGCAGTCGATCAGCAACATGATGAAAATCACTGATGGCGCGAGCCGGCCCAGAACCCAGCTCCACGTCTGCGGCATCGCCGCTGCCCAGTTACCCGCCACCAGCATCCACGCCAGCACAAACAGCAGCGCCCACCAGGCCGATTTATTGCGGTCATGCAATCTTTTCACCAACACTGCGGCAGTCGGCCACAGTAAAACCACCAGCGCGAATCCGGCGGACTGATAGGTAATCCATTCCTGTGCGGCAAAAAAGAAATCAACCACCATCAGAATCAACCAGCTAACCATCCAGAGCCAGAAATCGCGGCGGCCCAGGCGGCCGTTAAAAGAAAACAGTGCATGCTGTAACGTCATTGGCAGTCCGTTCCGTAAAGTACAAGGGGAGTAAAATATTAAAACAGGCGGAGTGTAACTCACGGGCAGCGATGACGAGAATCTTTACGCACTCCTTTTGACATTACCCCCCGTTCCCCGCTTTAATCGGACTGTTGAAACAAAATAAGAAACGCCCTATGACTGTTGCTCAATCCTTATTACGACTGGCGCTGCCCGCGCTGCTTATGCTCGCTTGCCAGAATAGTGCACTCGCCGATCCGCCGGTCGATCACTCTGGCGCAGAGGAGATGCCAAAAGCCCCTTACCTGCTTGCTGGCGCACCCACCTTTGAAACGACGCTGATCAATTTTCGCGCCAAATACAATGAAGCCAATCCGACCCAGCAGATTGGCGAGTTCCGGTCGATCAGTGATAAATCTCCAAACAGTTCCCTGACCCGCGCTGCCAGCAAGATTAATGAAAACCTGTATGCCTCGACCGCACTGGAAAAAGGCACCGGTAAAATCAAAACGCTGCAAATCACCTATCTGCCGATTCAGGGGGCTGAAGAAAAGGCCGCACGCACGCTGGCGATAAGCTATATGGCTAACCTGATGCGTCAGTTCGACGCCACATTATCCACCGAGCAAAGCGTGGCAAGAGTCGCTTCTCTGATCGAAAAAGGAAAAGGTCAGCAGTTTTATAAGCAGGAGGTAGGCGCGGTGCGTTTTGTCATTTCAGACAATGGCGAAAAAGGACTGACATTCGCCGTTGAGCCGGTCAAGCTGGCGCTTGCTGAGCCGTGAGATGACGGTTTTTAATGACAAAAAGCAAAGCCTTTATGACCAATGATCTCTATACTGTTGCACAGGTAATCTGCTTATTTGGCAGAAATTTTAATCGACACTCGCGTCCCCTTTTGGAGGAAAAAACATGCGACATCCATTAGTGATGGGTAACTGGAAGCTTAACGGCAGCACCCACATGGTTAACGAACTGATTGCTGCTCTGCGTACTGAACTGAGCACAGTTGTAGGTTGTGGCGTTGCAATTGCTCCACCAGAAGTTTACCTGTCACAGGCTAAACACGCTCTGGCTGGCAGCCGTATTGCGCTGGGTGCTCAGAACGTTGATGCTAACCTGTCTGGCGCATTCACCGGTGAAATCTCTGCCGACATGCTGAAAGACATCGGTGCGCAATACATCATCATCGGTCACTCAGAACGCCGCACTTACCACAAAGAAAGTGATGAGTTCATCGCGAAAAAATTCGGCGTGTTGAAAGAAGCGGGTCTGACTCCTGTTCTGTGCATCGGTGAAACCGAAGCAGAAAACGAAGCAGGCAAAACTGAAGTCGTTTGCGCTAAACAACTGGACGCGGTTCTGAGCACTCTGGGTGCGAAAGCATTCGAAGGCGCAGTCATCGCTTACGAACCTGTTTGGGCGATCGGTACCGGCAAATCTGCCACCCCGGCTCAGGCTCAGGCTGTTCACAAATTCATCCGTGACCACATCGCGAAACAAGATGCTGCGGTTGCTGAACAAGTTATCATCCAGTACGGCGGTTCTGTTAACGCTGCAAATGCTGCTGAACTGTTCACCCAGCCAGACATCGATGGCGCACTGGTTGGCGGCGCATCACTGAAAGCAGACGCTTTCGCTGTGATCGTGAAAGCCGCTGCTGAAGCTAAACAAGCGTAAGCCTGTTTCTTCTGCGCAATAAAAAACCCCGGCATGCCGGGGTTTTTTATTGCCTGTAACATGGCGATTAACGCCTGGAGATTTGGTCGAAAATTCCGTCTGTCGCAAAATGGTCTTTCTGCGCCTCAGCCCAGGTACCTGCAACCTGATCAATGGTGAACAGTTTCAGTTTCGGGAATTCAGCCGCGAATTTCTTCTCCACTTCCGGATCACGCGGACGGTAATAATTTTCTGCCGCGATAGTCTGGCCTTCCGGCGAGTACAGGTATTTCAGGTAAGCATCCGCCACTGTACGGGTATCACGCTTATCCACGACTTTATCAACCACAGAAACCGTTGGCTCCGCCAGAATCGATTCGCTTGGCGTGACGATTTCGAACTTATCTTTGCCGACTTCTTTTGTTGCCAGCAACGCTTCGTTTTCCCAGGCAATCAGCACATCACCGATACCACGTTCAACGAAAGTATTCGTTGCGCCACGTGCACCGGAGTCCAGCACTTCGACGTTTTTATACAATGCTTTCACGAAATCCTGAGCCTTCGCTTTGTCATTGTTGTTGTGATGCAACGCGTAACCCCAGGCTGCCAGATAGTTCCAGCGTGCGCCGCCAGACGTTTTAGGGTTCGGCGTAATCACCGATACACCCGGTTTGATCAAATCATTCCAGTCATGAATTTGTTTCGGGTTGCCTTTGCGCACCAGGAACACAATGGTGGACGTGTAAGGCGCAGAGTTGTCCGGCAGGCGGGTGATCCAGTTTTTATCGATACGGCCGCGTTCTGCAATAGCATCAACGTCATAAGCCAGCGCCAGTGTTACCACATCCGCTTCAATGCCATTAATTACTGACGTAGCCTGTTTGCCTGAGCCACCATGCGACTGGCGTACGGTGACGGTATCACCGGTTTTGCCCTGCCAGTATTTACTGAATGCCTTGTTATATTGTTCATAGAATTCGCGGGTTGGATCGTATGACACGTTCAGAATCTGAATATCTTTGGCAATTGCTCCGGTTGCCACCAACAGCAATCCCAAACCTGCAGCCCATTTACGCATCGTACTCTCCCGAAATAGTTTCTATGGATTTCATTTATTTGTTCGTTAAAGAGAGCGTGCCAGATAAAAACGAAACACATAAAGAATAAAAGGTTTTTTTCTATTACTTTATGGAATAAACAAAAAGAGTGGCGAAAAAAAACCTCCCGCAAAGGAGGTTCTTTTAAACACGCAATAAGCTGAATCAGAAAAGTTTTTTCGCCGTGTCGTACCAGTCTTCTTTAAATTTGCTTTTCTTGTTCTCTGGCGCGATACAAATCGAGATGAGTTCGTGAACCATTTTCTCGTTTTCAACACCCACGCAGAAACCGCCCTGAGAATAGTCACGATCTTCTTCCAGCAACAGGTCAACAGCATACGCACCCATGCGGGAAGCCAGGATACGGTCATAAGCGACAGGTGCGCCGCCACGCTGAATATGACCTAATACCGTGCCACGCGTTTCACGACAGGTTTCTTTCTCGATGTATTTAGCCAGTTCTTCAATGTCATCTAACTTCTCGGTGATGGCAACGATGGCATGTTTTTTGCCTTTCGCGATACCGGCTTTGATTTCAGCAACCAGATCATCACGTTTGAATTCAACTTCAGGGATAGCGATAAATTCGCAACCCCCGGCAATCGCTGCTGCTAAGGTCAAATCACCGCAATAACGGCCCATCACCTCAACAATAGAGATACGCTGGTGTGAAGAGGAGGTATCACGTAAACGGTCAATGGCTTCAACCACTGTGCCCAGCGCCGTGAAGAAACCGATAGTGTAGTCAGTGCCCGCAACGTCGTTATCGATTGTGCCTGGCAGGCCGATGCAACGGATGCCACCTTCTTTGGTCAGCAGGTCTGCACCGGCATATGAACCGTCACCGCCGATAACCACAAGGCCATCGATACCACGGTCTTTCATATTCTGCAGCGCAACTTTACGCATTTCTGGATCACGGAATTCCGGGAAACGTGCTGAACCCAGGAAAGTACCGCCACGGTTGATCATATCGGAGACGCTGTAGCGATCCAGTTTGCGCATGCGGTTTTCATACATGCCGAGGTAGCCATCTTCAATACCGTAGACTTCCAAATCTGCAGATAAAGCGGCGCGGACAACGCCACGGATCGCAGCATTCATGCCTGGGGCATCGCCACCACTTGTCAGTACACCAATTTTTTTGATCATGACTACCTCTGAACTTGTAGATGCAATTTCTTAAGAATCTTGAGCCAGCCTGTTGGGCGAATTTTTTTTATGCAGCCAAAAGGGCTTATTAGCGTTTGAGCCTATAGTATAACAAAACACCGGTGCTGAATTGATTCAAGTCAGCAAGAATACGCATACACCGCTCGGTACATCGCAATTTACTGATTCATACGGCTTTTACAAGATATTTCCAGTTCGTTACGATCACATTTCCACCTTGTTAATTTCCTGTTCTGCAAATCCAACCCAAATTGAGGACAAAAAAAACCCCACCTTTCGATGGGGGAAGACAGGGATGGTGTCTATGGCAAGGAAAAACAGGGATCTTACTCGGTCGTGCTGGTACTACTCGTCTTCTGGGCAGAAGAGGGCTGTAATCCAGATAACTGCATTTGCATCTGTTTCATGCGCTGCTCATGTTTCTGGTTCAATACATCTTTTTGCTCAGGGGTCAGCAGATTAAACATCTGGTTGCGGATGCGGGCCATTTCGACCTGACGATCCACCTGCTCCTGAGCCATTAATTCAGCTTGTGCTCGCACGGCGGCCTGATCAAACTTTTCGGCGGTAACCAGCCTGTGCATCGTTTCTATCTGTTCTACATTTACATGGGGTAGATCTTTACGAGCCTGGTGCATCAGGTCACGCATTTGCTGGCGCTGTTGCTCAGTAAGATTTACACCATCAAACATGGTGTTGCGTTCCTGAGGCTTATCCAACATCGTGCTATCATGTTCTGCTGGCATCGCCGACACTGGTTTCGCACCATCTGCTAAAACGACACCTGAACTCAGCGTCAGAAGCGTGGCCAAACCGAATGAAGCTGCCTTAAACATCACATACTCCTAAAGTCTTTATCGCTTCATCGCGAATCATTGAAAAGCAGTCTAAACCTGCTGCTGCAAACAAGCGTCAGTGCTTGTAAAAGTACGTAAAGTCATGGAATAGCGGCAATTGATGACGTATTTTGCGTCTAGAGGTAAATACAATGAATAAAATTTTGTTAGTTGATGACGACCGTGAACTGACTTCACTTTTGAAAGAATTGCTCGAAATGGAAGGCTTTAATGTTGTAGTGGCTTACGACGGTGAGCAGGCATTAGAGAAAATCGATAATACCATCGATCTTCTGTTACTTGACGTGATGATGCCGAAGAAAAACGGCATTGAAACCCTTAAAGAATTACGCCAGCGCCATCAGACGCCAGTGATTATGTTAACTGCTCGTGGCAGTGAATTAGACCGTGTCCTCGGCCTCGAACTGGGTGCCGATGACTATCTGCCAAAACCGTTTAACGACCGTGAGCTTGTGGCACGTATCCGGGCCATGTTGCGGCGTTCTAACTGGAGCGAACAGCAGCAAACCAATGAGAACAACGGTTCACCGACGCTTGAAGTCGATGGCTTACAACTGAACCCCGGCCGTCAGGAAGCCAGCTTTAACGGTGAAGCGCTGGATTTAACCGGCACTGAATTCACCCTGTTGTACTTACTGGCAAAACATCTCGGACAGGTCGTTTCCCGCGAACATCTGAGTCAGGAAGTGCTGGGTAAACGTCTGACGCCGTTTGACCGTGCTATTGATATGCACATCTCCAATTTACGCCGTAAATTACCCGATCGTCAGGACGGACATCCATGGTTTAAAACCCTGCGTGGACGCGGTTATCTGATGGTTTCTGCTTCATGATAAACAGTCTTACGGCACGTATTTTTGCCATTTTCTGGTTCACATTAGCCTTAGTGCTGATGCTGGTATTAATGGTGCCGAAACTCGATTCACGCCAGATTACGCCGTTGCTTGATAACGAGCAGCGGCAAGGCCTGATGATTGAACAACACGTTGAAGCTGAACTGGCGACCGATCCTGCCAATGACCTGATGTGGTGGCGCCGGTTGTTCCGTGCCATCGACAAATGGGCACCGCCGGGTCAACGCTTGTTGCTGGTGACCAGCGAAGGGCGCGTTATTGGCGCTCAGCGCAATGAAATGCAGATCGTACGTAACTTTATCGGCCAGTCGGATAACTCAGATCGTCCAAAGAAGAAAAAATATGGTCGCGTCGAAATGGTGGGGCCTTTCTCCGTTCGTGATGGCGAAGACAACTACCAGCTTTACCTGATGCGCCCCGCCAGCAGTTCTCAGTCTGATTTTATCAACCTGATGTTCGACCGTCCGCTATTGCTGCTAATCGTCACCATGCTGATCAGCGCCCCGCTGTTGCTCTGGCTGGCGTGGAGCCTGGCAAAACCTGCACGTAAGCTGAAAAACGCCGCAGACGACGTTGCACGCGGCAATCTCAAGCAGCATCCGGAACTCGAAGCCGGACCGCAGGAATTCCTTGCGACAGGTGCCAGTTTCAACCAGATGGTCAGCGCACTCGAACGAATGGTAACAGCACAGCAACGGCTGATTTCGGATATCTCACACGAGCTACGTACCCCACTGACGCGCCTGCAACTGGCCACCGCGTTGATGAGACGTCGTCATGGTGAGGGTAAAGAGCTGCAACGTATCGAAAATGAGGCTCAGCGCCTTGATGGCATGATCAATGACCTGCTGGTGTTATCACGCAGCCAGCATAAAAATGAATTATCGCGCGAAACCCTGAAGGCCAGCGAATTGTGGGCGGGTGTGATTGATGATGCACAGTTTGAAGCCGAACAGATGGGTAAAAACCTTGAGGTCACGTCGCCACCTGGCCCATGGAAACTGATCGGTAATGCTGCGGCTCTCGACAGTGCGCTGGAAAACATCATCCGTAACGCCCTGCGTTATTCGCATCATCACATTGTCCTGAACTTCGCCCACGACAGTGAAGGGATCACTATCACCGTTGATGACGATGGCCCTGGTGTGAGTGAAGAAGATCGTGAACAGATTTTCCGTCCGTTCTACCGCACTGATGAAGCGCGTGATCGGGAATCCGGCGGCACCGGCCTTGGGCTGGCGATCGTGGATACCGCGGTTCAGCAGCACAGAGGCAAGGTAAAAGCCGAAGACAGCCCGCTGGGCGGCCTTCGTTTGATTATCTGGCTGCCGCTGCACCAGCGTTAAGATTCTGCTATTCTGCGTCCCTCTATCAGGGGGACGCATGCTTAACATTGTTTTATTTGAACCAGAAATCCCGCCCAACACCGGCAACATTATCCGCCTGTGTGCCAACACCGGATGTCAGCTTCACCTCATCGAACCTTTGGGCTTTGGCTGGGACGATAAACGTCTGCGCCGTGCCGGGCTCGATTACCATGAATTCGCCCATATAAAGCATCACGCTAATTATGACGCTTTCCTCAGCAGCGAAAATCCACAACGTCTTTTTGCCCTGACAACCAAAGGCACGCCAGCGCATAGCGCCGTGAGCTATCAGGATAATGATTTCCTGCTGTTTGGCCCTGAAACTCGCGGCTTACCGGCGTCTATTCTGGATAATCTGCCCGCACAGCAGAAAATTCGCATTCCTATGCGCGCAGAAAGTCGCAGCATGAACTTGTCGAATGCTGTTTCTGTGGTGGTTTATGAAGCCTGGCGTCAACTGGGATATCCGGGCGCATTGCTGAAAGAATAGCGGAATGGAAGTGAAGAAGATGGCATGCAAATTCATGCCATCTGAAAGCCCGTCAGATACCGTCGCCGAATTCAAAACCCTGCGCAATACCGTTGAAATGCTGATCCATATCCATGGAAGGACGCTCGCTTTCCGGACGCCCGACAATTCGCGCCGGAACGCCTGCAGCCGTGGTGTGCGGAGGAACTGATTGCAACACGACTGAGCCCGCACCGATTTTCGCACCAGCACCCACTTCAATATTGCCGAGGATTTTCGCACCGGCACCAATCATGACGCCTTCACGGATTTTAGGGTGGCGGTCACCGCAGGTTTTTCCTGTACCACCAAGCGTCACAGATTGCAGAATCGATACGTCATTCTCAACCACGGCCGTTTCACCGATGACAATCCCGGTGGCGTGGTCAAACATGATGCCGCAGCCAATACGCGCCGCCGGGTGAATATCTACGCCGAATGACACTGAAATCTGATTTTGGAAATAAATCGCCAGCGCTTTACGATCCTGCTTCCACAGCCAGTTACCGATACGGTATGCCTGCAGCGCGTGGAATCCTTTCAGATAGAGTAACGGGGTGGAATATTTGTCGACTGCCGCATCACGCTGATGCACAGCCAGAATGTCACGGGCAGCAGAGAGGATCATTTGTTCGTCGTTGCGATAGGCTTCTTCGACAACTTCACGGATCGCCATCGCAGGCATAATCGGATTGCCCAACTTGTTGGCCAGAATGTAGCTCAACGCGCCGCCCAGCGTTTCATGTTTTAGCAACGTCGCATGGAAAAAACTGGCCAGCATCGGTTCACACTCAGCCAGCGCTCTCGCCTCTGATTTAATGTTATTCCAGACCAGTTCTAATTCTTCTAGCGACATCACTTTTCCTTACGACTTTGCAAGTTCGGGTAATAAAAAGCCGCCCTGTCGGGAATACCAACAAGGTGGCTATTCTGCAGATGCCTTTCAGTGGCTGTGTTTTTCATCCTTGCTCGCACGGGCAAGCAAACTGATCGCCGCTTCACGCGCATCTTTACCGCAGTACAAGACCTGGTAAATCTGTTCAGTGATTGGCATTTCAACGTTATTACGCTGCGCCAGAGCCCGTACTTCTTTCGTATTGCGATAGCCTTCAACAACCTGACCGATGGTGTCCTGAGCAGTCTGAACATCCTTGCCTTGCCCCAGCATAATGCCAAAGCGACGGTTACGGGACTGGTTATCTGTGCAGGTTAACACCAAATCACCCAAGCCTGCCATGCCCATAAATGTGGCCGGATCAGCGCCTAAAGCGGAACCCAGGCGGGTCATTTCAGCCAGACCACGGGTAATCAGCGCGGTTCTTGCATTAGCCCCAAAGCCGATACCATCGGACATTCCGGCACCAATCGCGATAACGTTTTTAATCGCACCGCCCAACTGAACCCCGATAAAATCGGGATTGCTGTAAACACGGAAGCTTTTGCCACAGTGCAGCAATTGCTGCAGATCTTCGGCAAAACTGGCATCAGTGGCGGCCAGTGAGATTGCCGTTGGCATACCTGCCGCCAGTTCTTTGGCGAATGTCGGCCCGGAAACCACCGCTAACGGAATGGCATCACCGAGTTCTTCGCGCGCGACATCCTGCAACAGACGGCCGGTTTCTGCTTCCAGCCCTTTCGTCGCCCATACCACGCGCGCATCAGGGCGCAAATGGGGTTTCAGCTGACGCAAAACGTCACCAAATACATGGCTGGGTACCACAACCAGCACATTACGGCTGGCCGCTAACGCGACAGACAGATTGGTTTCGAGCAACAGATTATCGGGGAACGGAACATCAGGAAGGAATTCCTGATTACAACGGGCACGTTGTAATGCGTTGATGTGGTCGGGATTATGTCCCCACAGCACAACGGGATGGCCATTTCTGGCAAGAGTAATCGCTAAAGCGGTGCCGTACGAGCCGGCACCGATCACTGTCATTGACGCATTGACGGTTTTCATCAGGCATCCTGATGCGGTTCAGCACCTTCGCCTTCAGCTTGCTGTTGCAGATAGTTCATGAACAGAGCGTCAAAGTTAACAGGTGCAAGGTTCAGTTGCGGGAAGGTACCGCGGGAAACCAGGCTGGTGATGCACTCACGGGCATACGGGAACAGAATGTTCGGGCAATATGCACCCAGGCAATGCGCCATCTGGTTGCCATCAATACCGGAGATAGTGAAGATACCACCCTGCTGAACTTCGCACAGGAACGCAGTTTCGTCGCCCAGTGAAGAAGTTACCGTCACACGCAAGACGACTTCATATACGCCTTCAGCCAGCTGGCTGGAAGCGGTATCAAGATCCAGTTTAACTTCTGGCTGCCAGTCTTGCTGGAAAACCTGAGGCGCATTTGGCGCTTCAAAAGAGATGTCTTTGGTGTAGATACGTTGGATCTGGAAAGCCATCTCGGTGTTATTTTGTTCTGACATGTGAGTAGTACCCTCGGGTTAATAGTCCTTTTAAACACTTAATGAAAAACAGCCGCCGCCTTTATTAACCCAGCATTGGGTCAAGGCCACCGCGTGCATCAAGTGCATGTAAATCATCACAACCGCCGACATGCTGCCCATCGATAAAAATCTGAGGAACGGTTGAACGACCGCTGCGGGCGATCATTTTTTCACGTTTATCTGCATCGCCGTCGATAGCGATTTCATCGAATGAAGCTCCTTTGCTATTAAGCAGAGCTTTCGCACGATGGCAATAAGGGCAGGTTGCCTTGGTGTAGATTTCAATTTTTGCCATGGGTTCCACCTCAGAGTCGTAAAATTGAGTGCCGTAGCAGTTGGCTTAATGTCTTATTTACCGCGCACTAAAGGCAGGTTTTCACTGCTCCAGCCGCTGATACCTTCTTTGAGTGTAAACACGCGCTCAAAACCAGCAGCAATAAGGCCTTCAGCCGCAGTGCGGGAAGTTTGTCCTGTGGCACAAACCACGATAACAGGCTGTGCTTTATGTTTGGTCAGCTCACCCAGGTTGTTGTTCTTGATGTCAGCAGACAAAACATTCTGTGATTCAGCGATGTGGCCTTTGCGGAATTCTTCACGCGCGCGAACATCGACAACGATGGCATCTTCTTTGTTAATCAGGCGGGTTGCTTCGCCACGGGTGATCTCTTTAACTTTAGAAAAACGTGTTTTAAAGGTGGTCACAATTACTGCAATCAGTAACGCAACCCACGCCAGGCTGAGAACCGGATGCGCACTGATGAATGGCATAATATCTTGCATGGGGTGTAGCAACTCCCGTCAGTTGGGGGAAAATTCAAGGCTTCAGAGTATACCTGCGCGTCGGAGCAAATACAGCCAGTAAGCGCGGGTGAATGCCACAATCTGCGGCACATCCTGGAAAATTAACACGGCTTTATGCCGAAAGTTAACCCTCACCCCGCCTCATCTTTGATCTCCTCGGGCTATTCACACACGGCGCTGGGGTAAAATCAGCCCGCCTGAGTGCATTTAGCCGCGCCTGTTCATGCCGTTGCAACTGGCGAGCCTATTGAGCATTTCATCTTTTAAACTGAGGTCAATTGACATGTCGAGCAACAAAAAACCGATGGTTCTGGTGATTCTGGATGGCTACGGGCATCGTGAAGAACAACAAGATAACGCAATTCTGAATGCCAAAACCCCCGTCATGGATAATCTGTGGGCCACTCACCCGCATACCCTTATCGCCGCATCCGGGCTGGACGTCGGTCTGCCTGATGGTCAGATGGGAAACTCCGAAGTAGGCCATGTCAATTTAGGTGCCGGCCGCATCGTGTATCAGGATCTCACCCGTCTGGACAAAGAAATTAAAGAAGGCGACTTCTTTAATAATAGCGTACTGACTGGCGCTGTTGATCGCGCAATCGCCGCAGGTAAAGCGGTTCACATTATGGGTCTGTTATCTGCGGGCGGCGTTCACAGCCACGAAGACCACATCATGGCGATGGTCGAACTGGCACAACGCCGTGGCGCGAAAGCCATTTATCTGCATGCCTTCCTGGATGGTCGCGATACACCACCACGCAGCGCTGAAGCGGCGCTGAAACGCTTCTCAGAGAAATTCGCACAAATCGGTACGGGTCGTATTGCGTCAATCGTGGGCCGTTATTACGCCATGGATCGCGATAACCGCTGGGATCGCGTGCAACTGGCCTATGATTTGATGTCACAGGCAAAAGGCGCATTTACTGCCGATAATGCACTGGCGGGTCTGCAGGCCGCTTATGCCCGTGATGAAAATGATGAATTCGTGAAGCCAACCGTATTGCAGGCAGCAGGTGAAGAATCCGCGGCCATCAATGACGGCGATGCACTGATCTTCATGAACTTCCGCGCAGACCGGGCCCGCGAAATCACCCGCGCCTTTATCAGTCCGGATTTCGATGGTTTTGCCCGCGAAAAAGTCATCAACTTCGGCGATTTCATCATGCTGACCGAATATGCTGCAGACATCAACGCAGCTTGCGCCTATCCACCGGCATCACTGAAAAATACGCTGGGTGAATGGCTGATGGCGCACGGCAAAACGCAGTTGCGTATTTCCGAAACTGAGAAATATGCCCATGTCACCTTCTTCTTTAACGGGGGCATGGAAGATTCGTTTGAAGGCGAAGACCGTATTCTGGTGAAATCACCAAACGTGGCGACTTATGACCTGCAACCGGAAATGAGCTCTGCTGAACTGACGGAAAAGCTGCTCGGCGCAATCAGCAGTGGTAAGTACGACACCATCATTTGTAACTATCCGAATGGCGACATGGTCGGTCATACCGGCGTTTACGACGCAGCAGTGAGTGCCGTTGAAGCACTCGATAAATGTGTTGCTCAGGTTGTGGACGCAGTGAAAGCCGTGGGTGGTCAGTTGCTGATTACCGCCGACCACGGTAATGCAGAACAAATGCGTGACCCGGCGACCGGTCAGGCACACACTGCACACACCAGCCTGCCGGTTCCGCTGATTTATATCGGCGGAAATGCACAAGCGGTTGAAGGCGGTAAATTATCTGATATCGCGCCAACTATGCTTTCACTGATGGGCATGGAAATTCCGCCGGAAATGAGCGGCAAGCCGCTGTTTATCGCGCGTTAATTTCTGTTAAAAACCGTCAAAAAAGGCGTACTGACACCCGTTGGTACGCCTTTTTTGTTTGTGCATCAGCGGGTTGATTAGTGTTACGATACGAAAAGGGACAGCCATATTGTCTATCATCCACGGTCGACAAGCGGAAAAAAGTTTGAGCAAATTCAATCATTTCAGCCTGATGAGAACCCGCCTTTCCGCTCAGGACAAGGCCGTATCTGCCTTCCCATCTCCAGCCTTACTACTTTGCGTTTCCCTGCTGTCTCTTTCTGTGAGTGTGCATGCTGACGACAATAAAGATCAGCTCAAAACCATTCAGCAAAACATCGCGGAAAAAGAGAAAAGCGTAAAACAGCAGAAACAGCAACGCGGCACGTTATTGCAGCAATTGCAGGCGCAGGAAAAAACCATCGCCTCAGCCAGCAGTCAGTTACGCAGCACTCAGTCAACCCTCGCCACGTTGGGAAAAGACATTTCCGGGCTGAATGCGTCCATTGATAAATTGCAAAAACAGCAAAAGACGCAGGAAGCTATTCTGGCAAAGCAGCTCGATGCCGCATTCCGGATCGGGCAGCATAAAGGCCTGCAATTACTGCTGAGCAGCGAAGAGAGCGCACGCAGCGAGAGGATCCTGGCTTATTTTGGTTATCTGAATGAAGCGCGACAGAAAACCATTGAGGACCTGAAACAGACCCGAGCCACGCTGGCTGAACAGCGTGTTTCTTTGCAATCGAAACAAACCCAGCAAAAAAGCCTGCTGAGTGAACAACAAACCCAGCAGCAGAAACTCGAACAGGCTCGTGCCGCCCGTAAGCAAACGCTCACGGCACTGGAGTCTTCATTGCAAAAAGATGAGCAGAGCCTGACCGAACTGCGCGCTAACGAATCCAGCCTGCAAAACAAAATTGCCGCTGCCGAACGTGCTGCCAAAGCACGCGCAGAAAAAGAAGCCCGCGAAGCTGCGGCAGTCAGAGCGAAAGAACAGCAGGCGAAGAAATCCGGTTCCACCTACAAACCGACCCAAAGCGAGCAATCTCTGATGGCCCGTACCGGCGGTCTGGGCAGACCATCAGGTCAAAATATGTGGCCTGTTAATGGTTCGTTGATACATCGCTTCGGCGAACAGCTGCAGGGTGAACTACGCTGGAAAGGGATTGTTATCTCAGCAAGAGAAGGCAGTGATGTCCGGGCGATTGCTGACGGACGCGTCATTCTGGCGGACTGGTTACAGGGATACGGTTTGGTTGTGGTTATCGATCACGGCAAAGGCGATATGAGTCTGTACGGTTACAACCAGGATGCACTGGTCAGCGTAGGCGACCAGGTCAGAACGGGCCAGGCCATTGCTAAAGTTGGGAACAGCGGCGGACAAGGCCAGCCATCGCTGTATTTTGAAATTCGTCGTCAGGGCCAGGCCGTTAATCCACAGCCGTGGTTGGGAAGATAGCATTGCGATATAACAAGTCCGTTTTAGCTGCCCTTTGTGGTACTGCGTTTTTTGCTTGTCAGGTTCAGGCAGCGAAATTATCCATCCTGATCGATGACTTTGGTTATCGCCAGCATGAGGAAAACCAGGTACTTCAGATGCCAAAAGCGGTATCGGTCGCGATTTTTCCCAACGCACCCGATTCGCAGATGATGATGAACAAGGCTCACCAGCAGGGGCGTGAAATTCTGATCCATCTGCCGATGGCGCCACTTAGTAAGCAACCGCTGGAAAAAGACACGCTGACACCCTCCATGAGCGCCGCAGAAGTGAAACGTATTGTCGATCAGGCGATCAGCAATATCCCTTACGCGATTGGCATCAATAACCATATGGGTAGTGCTATGACCTCCAGCCTGACCGGGATGGAAAATGTCATGCAGGCAATGAATGCCCACAACCTGTTTTTCCTCGACAGCATGACCATTGGTAACACTCAGTCAGTCAAAGCGGCTCAGGGCACCCGGGTGAAAGTCATTAAGCGCAATGTCTTTTTAGATGATGTGCAGAATGAAGCGGAAATCCGCCGTCAGTTTGAACGCGCAATTCAGCTCGCACGCAAGAATGGATATGCCATCGCGATAGGACACCCGCATCCGACGACAGTGAAAGTGCTGCAGCAAATGTTGCCGAATCTACCTTCCGATATCGTTCTGGTCAGGCCAAGTG
This sequence comes from Rahnella aceris, assembly GCF_011684115.1. NCBI lineage: Bacteria > Pseudomonadati > Pseudomonadota > Gammaproteobacteria > Enterobacterales > Yersiniaceae > Rahnella > Rahnella aceris. The sequence continues at coordinate 55,745 of NZ_JAADJV010000008.1, forward strand.
ATCTGCTGAACGAACCCCAGCGCAGCATACCCGCCGGTAAGGTCACGATTGCGCTCGTAAAATCATCACGTAAAGGCATCAGCGTCTGCCACCTCAGGCAACCTCTCCCGCAGATTTATGCCGACAGCATGTTTAAAATTCTCGGGGAAAGCCTGAAATCTTCACCCGCTGCGGCATTTGTTGAACGGCAGTATTCTGTGATAACAACTTTTACTAAAAAGTAGAAATCGCACTCATTGGCGGTTTCCTGATTATATTGGTGGTACGCATATATTTGGCATCACCAACTAACTTATTGATATCAATTGATTTCATAGCCAAACTAAAAAGTAGAGCTTCTGGGTTTTGCCTCATATAATGGGCGCTGTATATTTTTTTGACCGGACTGAGCAAGGGCGCTAACCGATGGGACAAGATCGATCTAAAATTCTGCTACTGGATAGTGGCAAGGAATGGGGAGGCGGGACTAACAGCATGTTAGAACTGCTGAAAAGAATCGATCGTGAAAAATTTGAAATCAGCTGCTGCTTTTACAACGATTACGCCCGGGACAACGGCGAAACTATCAGTCAGATTTTAAACTCACTGAATGTACCGGTATTTTTTATTCCGCAGGTTAAGCAACCTGCCTGGGCGAAAATAGCTAAAGAAGTATTAAGAACGCTGTTTTTCTTTAGCAGTAATTTGCGTCAGAAAGCCATTTACTCTATCGACAAAATCTGGCGTATTAATCCCAATATCCGCAAAATTCACTCCCTGCTTGAACTCGGTCAGTTTGACATTCTCTATATGAATAATCAGCCCAGCTCTAACGTCGAAGGCTATTATTCTACTGCCGGTTTACCCACAGAAATCGTACAGCATTGTCGCATTGAACCGGTGCTCAACCGGGAGGTTGTGCGCATCGTTAACCGGTTCTGCCACAGCATTATCTCTGTTTCTCAAGGCGTTCAGGAACAACTGCTCAAACGTGGTGTACGCAAAGAGTTATGTTTTACCGTTTTTAATGGCATTGATATCCATCAGCCATTGCCCGAAGGCACAAAAATCCGGGAAGAATTAGCAGCCGACAACGACACGTTCATCTTTGGCAGTATAGGTTCTCTGATTAACCGCAAAGCTCATCACTTCACATTACTGGCACTAGACAAATTTAATCGCGCATTTCCGGAAGCCAAATGGAAAATGGTGTTTGTGGGTGAAGGCCCGAATTTACGCCGTCTCATTCAGCAAACTTCGGCTCTGAATATGATGGATAAAGTGGTATTTACAGGCTTCCAGAGCAATGCGCTGGAATATCTGTCCGCGTTTGATGCCTTTATATTAGGCTCAAAAAGTGAAGGGCTTCCGCGGGTCGTGTTGGAATCCATGCTGCTGAAAACGCCGGTGATTGGTTCGAATGTCACCGGTACAGCCGAACTGATTAAAAATGCAGAAACCGGCATGTTATTTGAGTATGGCGATATTGATATGCTCTTTAATCATATGAAAACACTGTATCTCAATGCCCATCTGAGAAATGAAATTGCAGAGCAGGCAAATCTGACTGTTCGCGAAAAATTTGCAATTGAAAAATATGTCTCAGGCGTTGAAACCGTTTTAAGCAGTGTGAAAAAGAAACAAGGCTGAATATGTTCAAATTTCTAAATCCAAAATATCGTCACATTCTTTCACGCCATAATTTGCCGTATGACGGGACCGTCATGGCAGGAAAACCAAAGAACAGCGTGACGTCTGTGGTGATCCCTTCCGCGGGGGCTGACTATATTGAAGAAGCTTGTCTGTGTGCAGAGTTTGCCGATAAATTTGCGACCGCATTACAGGAAATCGTGATTGTTACCGATCAGGCTGCCAGCCAGTTTCGCCCGTTACCGGAGAAAGTCCGGATCGTCACGCTTCACCCTGAAACCAAATCCGGTGATTATCGTTATAAACAAATTTATCTCAGCCGCCTGATCAAACTGATGGCGCCTTTGCAGGCCAGAACTGACGGTATTTTGATGATCGATTCCGATCTTAATTTGCTTAAAATGCCGGAAATTCAGTTACATGAAAATCATATTTATTCAAGTTTCCGTCAGGGCAAGATGATTGCCAAACTGGACGGTTGTGATCCTGAGATCATCCCGGCGTATTACAAAAACAGCGTGCGTCCTTATATTGTCGATCACGTGAACGGCGCTTTTTTAGCCGCCACGCGTAAAACCTGGGAGCGTTTGTGCCCGCTGTGGATTATGTTTTTCATCGATACATGGAACATTCTGCCAGACAACCAGCCCCCGACAGATCAACTGCCTCTGGCGGCCATGCTGGATACGCTGGACATCAAAAGCGTCAATCTGGGCGACTGGATGAACTGGCCGGTATCGAAAAAAATTGGCGGCACACCGTCGGTTATCCCTAAAGAAGTGATCGGCGCTCATGGCGGCTTCCCGCTGACAGAATGGCAAAAGTATCTGGCTTCACCGGATAATGAACTGTTATTCAAAGGTCAGGATTACACCCGTAAAGTGCGTTATCTGACGGATGACGAGAAACAAATGGCCGGTCCTGCGGCGTAAAGACTGCGCCCGCTATCAGCAAAAGCCCGCTATTTTCAGCGGACTTTTGCATTTTCAGAGCGCCAGATTACCAGTTAAGTATCACTTTGCCGGAATGCCCGGAGCGCATCGCATCAAACCCTTTCTGGAATTCATCAATCGGAAAATGGTGCGTAATCAGAGGTGTAAGATCTAATCCTGACTGGATCAGGGCGGCCATTTTGTACCAGGTTTCGAACATTTCCCTTCCGTAAATCCCTTTAATAAACAGTCCTTTGAAAATCACCTGATTCCAGTCGATTGCCATCTCGGTCGATGGAATGCCCAGCATCGCAATCCGGCCGCCATGATTCATGGCGTTAAGCATGCTGCGAAATGCCGCAGGTGCACCTGACATTTCCAGCCCGACGTCAAACCCTTCCGTCATGCCCAGCTCATCCATCACATTCTGCAAGCTTTGCTGGCTGACATTCACCGCCCGCGTCACACCCATTTTGCGCGCGAGTTCCAGACGGTATTCGTTCATATCCGTGATCACCACATGGCGGGCACCGACATGTTTGCAAATGGCTGCCGCCATGATGCCAATCGGCCCGGCACCGCTGATCAGAACATCCTCGCCGACCAGATCAAACGACAATGCGGTATGCACAGCATTACCAAAGGGATCAAAAATGGCAGCCAGATCATCAGAAATATTGTCCGGGATTTTAAACGCATTAAAAGCAGGCAATACCAGATACTCCGCAAAAGCGCCCGGACGGTTTACCCCCACGCCCTGTGCGTTGCGGCACAAATGCGTACGTCCTCCCCGGCAATTACGGCAGTGTCCGCAGGTAATATGCCCCTCGCCCGACACCCGGTCACCGATACTGAAACCTTTAACTTCCTGCCCGATGCCCACCACTTCGCCGACATATTCGTGTCCGACCACCATTGGTACGGGAATGGTTTTTTGTGACCATTCGTCCCAGTTGTAGATGTGCACATCGGTTCCGCAAATGGCGGTTTTACGGATTTTGATCAGCAAATCGTTGTGCCCTAATTCCGGCACGGCCACATCCGTCATCCAGATGCCTTCTTCACGTTTGAGTTTTGCTAAAGCTTTCATCGACATTCCTCAGGCGATCACGCCAAGTTTTTTGCCAATACGGGTGAAGGCTTCAACGGCCTTTTCGATTTGTTCCGTGCTGTGCGCTGCTGACATTTGAGTACGGATGCGCGCCTGCCCCTGAGGCACCACCGGGTAAAAGAAACCGGTGACGTAAATCCCTTCCTGCTGCAAAAGCGACGCAAACTCCTGAGCCAGACGAGCCTCGCCAAGCATCACCGGGATAATGGCGTGATCAGCCCCCGCCAGCGTGAAACCCGCGGCGGTCATTTTCTCGCGGAACAATTTTGAATTGCTGAGCAAACGCTCACGCAGTTCGCTGCCTTCTTCGAGCATGGAAAGCACTTTCAGGGAGGCAGAAACAATCGACGGTGCCAGGGAATTAGAGAAGAGATAGGGCCGCGAACGCTGACGCAACCAGTCGATCACTTCCTGACGCGCAGCGGTATAACCGCCGGAAGCCCCGCCCAGCGCTTTGCCAAGCGTGCCAGTGATGATGTCCACGCGCCCCATCACATCGCAATATTCGTGCGTTCCCCGCCCTTCGGCACCGACAAAACCTACCGCATGGGAATCATCGACCATCACCAGCGCGTCGAACCGTTCGGCCAGGTCGCACACGCCCTTCAGGTTGGCTATCACGCCATCCATTGAAAATACGCCGTCAGTTGCCACCAGAATATGACGGGCACCCTCATCTTTTGCCTGCTGCAAACGGGTTTCCAGTTCAGACATATCGTTGTTGGCATACCGATAGCGTTTCGCTTTGCATAAGCGAACACCATCGATTATTGAGGCATGATTCAGCGCATCCGAAATGATGGCGTCTTCTTCACCCAGCAGTGTTTCAAATAACCCACCGTTGGCATCAAAGCAGGAGGAATAGAGGATCGCATCGTCCATACCGAGAAAGTCAGCCAGACGGTGTTCAAGTTCTTTGTGCGTATCTTGTGTGCCGCAGATAAAGCGGACCGAAGCCATGCCGAAACCGTGGCTGTCGAGACCGGCTTTTGCAGCACGGATCAGTTCGGGATGATTCGCCAGGCCAAGGTAGTTGTTGGCGCAAAAATTGATCACCGGACGGCCGCCAGCGACGGAGACTTCAGCCTGCTGGGGCGTGGTGAGAATGCGTTCTTCTTTAAACAGCCCTTCAACCCGGGCCTGCTCCAGCTGATCTTCCAGCTGGCGATAAAACGAAACAGACATACAGTATTCTCCTGAAATGACTCATTCACGGAATACCTTACTAATCTGCATATAAAATAACGATGGAAGTGCTCACAATATCTTTGTTTTGCAGCATAGTTCACGCCTTACGCTCTGAAACATAAGAATCCCTGTTATCGGACACCTTCCCAATGTGAGCTTCATAATGAAGTGTTATGATATTACCCAATATACAGGCTGTGCATGGTGCGCAGTTCTTCAAATGATTAAAGGTGAATCCCATGATAATCGTCACTGGCGGCGCTGGTTTTATCGGCAGCAATATTATTAAATCGCTCAATGATATGGGATACCGCGATATTCTGGTGGTGGATAATCTGAAAGATGGCACCAAGTTCGTCAATCTGGTGGATCTGGATATTGCGGATTATTGCGACAAAGAAGATTTTATCGCCAGCATCGTGGCCGGCGACGATCTGGGTGATATCGACGCCATTTTCCACGAAGGCGCATGCTCTTCCACTACCGAGTGGGACGGCAAGTACATGATGGATAACAACTATCAGTACTCTAAAGATGTCCTGCATTATTGTTTAGATCGCAGCATTCCCTTCCTTTATGCGTCTTCCGCAGCCACTTATGGTAGCCAGAGCACCAGCTTTGTTGAAGAGCGTAAATACGAGCAACCGCTGAACGTCTATGGTTACTCTAAGTTCCTGTTTGACCAGTATGTTCGCGAAATTCTGCCGCACGCTGAATCTCAAATTTGTGGTTTCCGTTATTTCAACGTTTACGGACCGCGTGAAGGCCATAAAGGCAGCATGGCGAGCGTAGCGTTCCATCTGAATAATCAGATCAAGGCCGGGGAGAACCCAAAACTGTTCTCGGGCAGCGAAGGCTTCAAACGCGATTTTATCTACGTGGGTGATGTGGCAGCCGTGAACCTGTGGTTCTGGCAAAACGGTGTTTCGGGCATTTTTAACTGCGGTACCGGACGTTCGGAATCCTTCCAGGCCGTGGCAGATGCTGTCGTGGCATACCACAAGTCTGGCGATATCGAATACATTCCATTCCCGGAAAAACTCAAAGGCCGTTACCAGTCCTTCACACAGGCCGACATGACGGCCCTGCGTAACGCCGGTTACGACAAACCGTTCAAAACGGTTGCCGAAGGTGTTACGGAATACATGAGCTGGCTTAACCGCACAGTTTAAGCCCTGCACATTGAGGAATGGATTAACGGTATGAAAATACTGGTAATTGGGCCGTCATGGGTCGGTGACATGATGATGTCACAAAGTCTTTATCGCACCCTGAAAGCTGCGCACCCCGACGCTCAGATTGACGTGATGGCACCTGCATGGTGCCGTCCTTTACTTGATCGCATGCCGGAAGTACATCAGGCGCTGGCCATGCCGCTGGGCCACGGTGCGCTGGAATTGGGCGAACGTCGTCGTCTGGGTATTTCATTGCGCAATGAGAAATATCAGCGTGCATTCGTTCTGCCTAACTCGTTTAAATCGGCGCTGGTTCCTTTCTTTGCCCGTATTCCGCAACGCACCGGCTGGCGTGGCGAAATGCGCTATGGTCTGCTCAATGATTTGCGGGTGCTGGATAAACCCGCTTTTCCACTGATGGTTCAGCGTTATGCTGCTCTGGGCTACGATGCCCGGCAAATCAAAACTGCCGCTGATCTTCCACAACCCATTCTCTGGCCGAAATTAGAGGTCGGCGACGCTGAAGTCACCGCAGTTAAAACCTCATTCTCTGTGGATAACACCCGGCCGCTGATTGGTTTCTGCCCTGGCGCAGAGTTTGGTCCGGCAAAGCGCTGGCCTCATTATCACTACGCGGTGTTGGCTGAAAAACTGATCAGCGAAGGCTATCAGGTGGTGCTCTTTGGCTCTGCAAAAGATAACGCAGCAGGTGAACAAATTCGCCTGGCACTGACAGAAAACGCACAACCTTTCTGTCTCAATCTGGCGGGGAAAACCTCATTGGATCAGGCGGTGGTGATGATTGCCGCCTGTCATGCGGTCGTCAGTAATGATTCAGGCCTGATGCACGTTGCCGCCGCGCTGGATAAACCGCTGATAGCACTTTACGGGCCCAGCAGCCCGGACTTCACACCGCCCCTCAGCCATCAGGCAAAAGTTATACGTCTGATCACTGGCTACCATAAAGTCCGTAAAGGCGATGCTGAAGAAGGCTATCACCAAAGTTTAATTGATATTCAACCCGGACAAGTTTATCAGGAACTCACCCAGTTGCTGAGCGCAAGGAAGGAGCTTTAATGCGGGTTCTCATCGTCAAAACGTCGTCCATGGGCGACGTTCTGCATACCCTTCCGGCGTTGACGGATGCTATGCAGGCCATTGCCGGGATCCGCTTTGACTGGGTCGTGGAAGAAGGATTTAGCCAGATCCCCGGCTGGCATCCTGCCGTTGATCGCGTGATACCTGTCGCCATCCGCCGCTGGCGTAAAAACTGGTTCGGCTCTGAAACCCGTCAGCAACGCTGCGACTTCAAACGCGAAGTTCAGTCTCAAACCTATGATGCGATCATTGATGCTCAGGGTCTGATTAAAAGCGCGGCACTGATCACCCGTGTCGCCAAAGGTGAAAAACACGGTCAGGATTGTAAAAGTGCCCGTGAACCATTCGCCAGTTGGTTCTACAATCAGCGTCATGAAATCGATAAAAAGCAGCACGCGGTAGAGCGTACCCGGGAATTGTTTGCGAAAAGCCTGGGCTATGAAAAGCCATCAGGCCAGGGAGATTATGCTATTGCAGCACGTTTCCTCTCCCATCTTCCTGCCGACGCGGGCCGGTATCTGGTGTTTCTTCATGCCACCACCCGCGCCGATAAACATTGGCCGGAAGAACACTGGCGTGAGCTGATCAGCATGTTCGGCGGGCAAGATATCCGCATCAAACTTCCGTGGGGGGCAGACCATGAACATCAGCGCGCATTGCGTCTGGCAGAAGGTTTCCCTTATGTCGAGGTGTTGCCCAAGTTGAGTCTGGAAAAAGTTGCTGAGGTTTTAGCCGGTGCGAAAGCGGTCATTTCTGTTGATACGGGGCTGAGCCATCTGACTGCCGCGCTGGATCGTCCAAATATCACGCTTTACGGACCGACCGATCCGGGATTGATTGGCGGGTATGGAAAGAATCAGTTTATCCTCAAAGCCGAGAACAATTCACTGGAAAACTTACCAGCCAAAACCGTCTTTGAGCGTCTGAGTGATCTGACCGCTGCGAAAGAGGAAATGAACCGACCATGAGCTACGTGATTATTTTCATCTTGCTGTGGCCGTTCAAAATGCTGATGAAGCCTTTTCATCAGGGCAAAGGGCGAAATCTGGTCATACAAACCGCCAAAATTGGTGATTTCGTCAATATCACGCCTTTACTGAAGCATTTAAAAAAATCAGATGTCTTGATCAGTAAAACGGTTTTGCCTTTGGCTGCACACGATTCGACGATCGATTCTATTTATCTCATTGAAGATTACAAAAAATCTTTAGTCAGTAAAATTGGTCTCGCCTTTCGCCTGCTCAACCGCTACGACAATATTTATCTGCTACAACCTAACAGCGTTAACGGTTTCTATGCCGCCTTCTGTAATGCGAAGCATAAAGCCTTTCTGATCGCTTATACCCGCAAGTGGTATCACGGGATTTTTTATCAGACGGCCGACGTTGTTCGTTTGCATCAGAAAACCGATTTTACGCTGGAAAGTTATCTGAAGCTGGCAGACCCCAGCCTCAGTGCAGAAAGCTATACTAAACATGCCACCCTTCCCTTGTGGATACCTGAAAAAACCTTGCCGGAGCTGGCGGCAAGCAAGCAGGTCAAAATCGGTATCAGCATTTCGGCAGGCAATAAAGCTAAAACAATTCCGACAGCGGTATGGATTAAAATCCTTAATACCCTGGCTGGCCTTCCTTGTCAGTTTTATGTTTTTGGCCCGGAGAATGAGCAGAAATACCTTGATCAGTTGCTGGAAAAACTCAGTGCTCGCGAAAACATCATTAACCTGATCGGTAAGCTAAAATTGCATGAAGTCCCACATGCCATTTCTCAGATGGATATGTATATCGCCTCAGATTCTGGAAACGTGTATATCGCAGATGCGGTGAATATCCCAGTGGTATGTTTAGCGGGTCCTTGTGACTTAACTGAGCAGCATCCAACCTATGCGCCACTCATCCTGACGCCTGAAGATAAAAAACTCGCGCCTGAATCTTTTATTTTCTCAGCACCTTATCAATTCCGGCACAGTGCTGAAGAACTTTTTTCACTCAGTGATGCTCAACTGGAGAAAATACGTTCATTTGTTATAAGCAAAACAAGTCAGGTACAACATTATGTCTGACCATGAATATATGAGCTATCTCGAGCATAAAGAAGAGCTCGTGAATAATTTAGGGGATTCATCACTCTCTGTGGTCCATATCGCATTCGGAATAAATAATGCCTATGCCCGTGGTATGGGGGTCACTGTCTTTTCTGTCCTGAAAAACAACCCTGACTTAGCTTTTCATATTCATATATTTGGCAGTGCGCTCGATGAAATATCAAAATCCCGACTGCTTGAGCTGGCGGCAAAACATCCGCTGGCCATCACCTGTTACGTTTTTAAAGAATCTGCGTTCACTGATTTACCGCTGATGGGGCGCTATCCTCAGGCTATTTATTATCGTTTATTCACTCCCTACATCCTTTCTGGCGTCACATCAAAATTACTCTACCTTGACGCGGACACATTATGTTTAGGCAGTTATAAAGAACTGAGCGAGATGGATATCAGCCCTTATACGCTGGCAGCCGTCAACGATACGCAACGGGCAAGAAATAAACTTTGCTCACAGTTAAGTCTGACAAAGGGAAATTATTTCAACTCAGGATTCTTATACATCAATATCCCTCAATGGCTTGAGAAAAATACAACTGAGCGGATCATCCGGACACTTAGCCTTCAGGAAAGTGAATTTAAATTCCCTGACCAGGACGCACTTAATATTGTCCTGGAACATGAAGTTCTGCTGCTTCCTAAAAGATATAATTTTGTGTGTGACATCATTTTAAATAAAGTGGGAAAGAGAGTTGATATCCCGAAAGATACCATCCTGATTCATTATACGGGTAAATGTAAACCCTGGCACCTTTGGGGAATGGGAGAACTGGCCGATATTTATGATCAATATTATGCGCAATCCCCATGGCACGCAGTCCCACATGACGTGCCGGTTTCCTATAAAGAGATGAAACGCTATGCCCAGGCACTCTGGCATAAGGGTCGCTACCTGACCAGCTTGCGCTGGATGACCAAATATATGAATAATAAGATTTTCAGGAAAAGCTCTTTATGAAAAGTAATCTGATGGCACAGATAAAAAAATCGTCTTTTGACGATAAACTTGCATCTTTACTATTCTTATTGATTACCATTTCCATTTCTTTCTTTATGTACTCTGGTGAAATAACCCGGAATTTCTTTTATATCGCAACGTATATTGCTGTCCTGTATTTCATCTACGTCACCCTGCGTGTTGATAAGAAAATTAAATTCTACCCGGTTGCCTGCACAATTCTACTTCTGGGTATCAGCAAGTTGCTTTGGGTTATGCTCACCGTAAACCATCAATATCCGCTCATTGCCTATCATTACCAAATTAGCGGTAAGAGACTCATATTAGCTTCATTTATTCTGTATGCCATTGAACATAACATTCACAAATGGAAAATCCCTGCACTGACAGTGCGCACGGGGATAGCTATTATGACGATTCTTTTTATCGTTATATCCGTCATACGAATCATTGTTTATTTAAAGACAGGCGAAAGAATGAAAATAAATTCTGACGCTCCGACTTCCGGCGCCTATACATTTACTATTTTTTCTTTGCTGGTGATGTACAGTCTTAAATATCATGCGTTAAAGCATTACAGGCTCATTTGTCTGATTGTGATGACGCTGACTTTTGCGGTTCTCGCTGCCACAGAAACCCGCTCTGCAATAATACTCTTTATACTTATTAGTGCAGGCAGCATTATTTACGATTTCACCAAAAGCTCGCATACGTCTAAAATTATCTACGGTTTTGCCATTGCGGTCTTAATTATTGCCGCAGTGACTTCTGGTCATCCTTATTACAATAAAGTCCTCACCCGCTTCGATAATCTCCAAAACGAGGTTACCTCTTACAATGACGGGGAGCGTAATACTTCAGTCGGTGCGCGTTTCTCAATGTGGCGAGCCGGAGTGGATGCTTTCAAACATCACCCGTTTGGTCAGTCCGCCGACAGCCGCAATACACTTGCCACCACGTTCATCGATGAGCATGAAGGCGGAAACCCGGAAGCGTTACGCAATCTTCAGTTCCATTTGCACAATGATATTATCGATACAATGTCATTACAGGGAATTTTAGGCGCATTGATTATGGTACTTTTCTTCGCCGTATTATTGCTCTATCCCTTCAGGCTGGTGCCCAAGGGTTACGAATTTTTATTACTGTCGGTCCCGGTAATTTACTTCAGCATGGGTGATACCCAGTTTTACAATCGCGAATCACCGTATTTTATTGTGCTGGTATTTGCCTACCTGATGATGCTCAGGATGAGGCCACATCCCCCGATAGAAAAACAATGATTTTTTCCGGGCTGTGAAACTTACACCGGCCCGGTTGATTGCCCTCCTTATCAGTGGAAATTGTGTGATATGCCCCTTACAACGACATCCGACAACATTAAGCTCAGCGCGATTATCCCTCTGTATAACGCAGGGGAAATGTTCCGAAACTTTATGGATTCGCTCGTCGCCCAGACGCTGACAAACTTCGAGATCATTATCGTCAATGATGGTTCGACAGACGGTTCCGAGTGCGTTGCGCAAGAATATGCTGAGAAATACCCGCATATTCGCGTCATTCATCAGGCTAACGGCGGCGTATCGCGTGCGCGTAATGCTGGCCTGGATATCGCCAAAGGTCAGTACGTCACTTTTCCGGATGCCGATGACATACTCTATCCGAACATGTACCAAACGCTGATTGAACTGTGTGAACAGGATGATCTGGATGTCGCACAATGCAATGGTGAACGTTATTTTGTCGGCTCAGAAAAAGTTAAACCCATCATCCCCACCGATCGTTTAACGTCGACTGCCGTGCTGGATGGCCCGCACTGGCTTAAAATGGCGCTGGCAACAAACCGTTATTTGCACGTAGTGTGGTTAGGTGTCTATCGTCTGGAACTTATTAAAAAGCATCATCTGTATTTTGAACCCGGCCTGCATCATCAGGATATTCCCTGGACAACCGAATTCATGTTCAACGCACGCCGCGTGAAATACACCCAAGAGGTGCTTTATCGCTATTACATTCATGGTCAGTCAATCAGTAATCAAAAAAGAACCGGAATGAAAAACGTTGAATATCAACGGCATTACCTGAAAATTGCCAAGATGCTTGATGAATTAAATAAGCGATATAAAGACCGGGTAAAAATCTATGCGGAGTTTCCGAGACAGGTCACCCGGGAAGCCCTGACGGTTTGTCATTCTGTTCGCCGCGAGCCTGTTCAGGCCGCTCAGAAAGCCATGATCGACGATATTTACACCTCCGGCACACGCAGGATAATGCTGCGTAACGCACGCGGACCGAAACAATGGTGGCAACTGTTACTGTGGCTGTATCGTCTCCATAACCTGCGTAAAAAACTCGGTTAAGTTGTTTCAGAAAGAGACGATTCCTTTATTCGTTTAAGTGGAATCTAACTATTTCATAAATGAAGTTATTTATCTTTCTATATCAGGAAGATAAATAACTTCACAGCATACGATTCTTCACCTAAAATCAACTCACTATATTCTACTATCAGATAATAGAATGCCTAATTCAGAAGCCAAATACGCAGCGTTCAGACCCCAAAGAATTCTTCTGGTGAAACTCCGTCATCATGGAGATATGGTGCTGACCACGCCGGTGATAAACAGGCTACGCGAGCATTACCCCGATGCTGAAATTGATGTGCTTCTGTATAAAGAAACTCGCCCTATTCTCAGTGAACATCCAGCGCTATCTCATATCCATGTCATTGACAGAACATGGAAAAAACAAGGTGTCCGCTATCAGTTACAACAGGAATATCAGTTACTCAAAGCTGTTCGCGACCGACATTATGATCTGGTGATTAATCTTGCCGATCAATGGCGCAGTGCTTTGATTTCCCGATTTAGTGGCGCGAAAGTTCGTTTAGGATTCGACTATAAAAAACGACGTTCTGCTTTCTGGCGGGCAGGTCATACGCAGTTAGTGACGACCGAAAATCACAGCATTTTGCATACTGTCGAACAGAATATGTCGATTTTGTCACCGCTTGGTATTTCCACCGACAACGCTCTGACATCAATGCATTATTCAGAAAGTGACAAGTCATTTTGTCAGCAATTACTTCTGAAAAATCAGGTGTCCGGCGAATATATTGTGATTCAGCCAACGTCCCGCTGGACGTTCAAATGCTGGGATGATGACAAATTCGCCAATGTGATTGATGGACTTGCTGAAACCGGCCTGACGATCGTGATGACCTCCGGCCCGGATAAGAAAGAGCTGGATATGGTGAGCAAAATCCAGGATCTCACGCACAATCCGCAGGTGATCTCTGTCGCCGGTCAGTTATCACTGACCCAGCTGGCTGCAATGATTGACGGTGCAAAACTCTTTATTGGGGTGGATTCTGCGCCGATGCATATGGCCGCCGCGCTTAATACGCCTTGCGTCGCCTTATTCGGCCCGACGAAAATGCAACACTGGCGTCCATGGGGCAAAAATAATACCACTCTCTGGGCGGGGGACTACGCGCCGCTACCCGCACCCGATTCGATCGATACAAAAACTCAACAACGTTATCTGCATGCAATCCCTGTCAGTGATGTGATTGATGCAGCCAGGAGTTATCTGCATGACTAATGCCGCCAGTGGGAAAAACATCCGTTTAGCGATTGTCAGACAAAAATATCGCCCGGATGGCGGCGCGGAACGTTTTATTTCCCGCGCCCTGGAGGCACTGGATGACCAAAATATTGATCTGAATATTATTACCCGCCAGTGGGAAGGCAAGCCAAATCCGCAATGGAAAATTCACCTGTGTAATCCGGCAAAGTATGGCCGTGTTTCACGTGAGAAGGGTTTTGCCGCTGCTGCGCAACAATGTTGGAAACAGGAACATTTCGACATAGTGCAAAGCCACGAACGTATTCCGGGTTGCGACATTTTCCGGGCCGGCGATGGTGCACATCGTGTCTGGCTGGAACAACGGGCGCGTGTCATTTCCCCTCTTCAGCGTTTTCTTACAAAAATCAGCCCCTACCACCGCTATGTCCTGCAAGCCGAAGAAGAGATGTTCCACTCCCCGGCATTGAAAAAAATCATCTGCAATTCTGAGATGGTAAAACGCGACATCATCCGCTGTTACGGAGTTGATGAGAGCCGTTTTGAAGTGATCTATAACGCCATTGATTCCCAAAAATTCGTACCGGCGACAGATGCACAGCGCCTCGCTGCGCGTGAAATGCTTTCAATTCCTGCGCAGGCCGTGGCACTGATTTACGTAGGTTCAGGTTTTGAACGCAAAGGGCTGAAGCCTGCCATTGAAGCGATCGCTTGTGGCGATCGCTACCTCATTGTCGTCGGACAAGATAAAGACCAGAAGAAGTATGAATCTCTGGCGAAGCAATCAGGGTGCGCTGACCGGGTCCGCTTTGTCGGGGTACAAAACAATGTACTCCCTTATTACCATGCGGCCGATGGCATGATTCTGCCGACATTATACGACCCGTTCCCGAACGTGATTCTTGAAGCCATGGCCTGCGGATTGCCCGTTATCACCAGCGAAACCTGTGGTGGCGCAGAGTTTATTCTGCAGGGGCGCGAAGGCTTCGTTTGCGATGCGCTGGATGTGATAAGACTTAGCGAATACGTTAATAAAATTCCTTCCCGTCAGGAAAATGACCAGATGGGAAATGCGGCAAGAGAGCGGATTTTACCTTACAGCCCTAAAAACCTTTCAAAACAGTTGGTTACACTTTATCACTCATTACTGGTCTGAGGACGCAGGCGCTGACATGATGAGTCGATCACACTTATCTGATAACATGTGCCCATCTATCCGCCGGGACTATTTTCGCTCTATGAAATTGACTTTCCCTTATGCAACGCCTGATAAAAGATGAATATTTTTTATAATATAATCATATATTTAATTCAGCCATTGATTTGGATCCGTTTACTTTTGCGCAGCCGCAAGTCGCCCGCCTATCGTAAACGCTGGGCTGAACGTTATGGCTTCTGCAAAGGAAAGGTTGTCTCCGGCGGCATTATGCTGCATTCCGTTTCCGTTGGAGAAACGCTGGCAGCGATCCCTTTAGTCCGCGCATTACGTCATCGTTATCCTTCCTTGCCAATTACCGTCACCACCATGACACCGACAGGCTCAGAGCGTGTTCAGTCCGCTTTTGGCAAGGGTGTGCACCACGTCTATCTGCCTTATGATCTGGCCGGATCCGTAAATCGTTTCCTGGATGAGGTTAACCCCAAGCTGGTAATCATTATGGAAACCGAGCTTTGGCCGAACCTTATCAGTGCATTGCATCGTCGCAAAATTCCACTGGTTATCGCCAATGCCCGTCTTTCTGCCCGTTCAGCGAAGGGATACCAGAAGCTAGGCAAATTCATTCGCACCATTTTGCAACGCATTACACTGATCGCCGCACAGAATCAGGAAGATGGTGAACGCTTCTTGTCTTTAGGACTCAAACGCAACCAGCTTGCGGTGACCGGTAGCCTGAAATTCGATATCTCGGTCACGCCGGAACTGGCGGCAAAAGCCATTGCACTGCGCAGCCAGTGGGCATCACGCCGTCAGGTGTGGATCGCTACCAGTACGCATGAAGGCGAAGAAACTTTACTGCTGGAGGCGCACAAAGAGCTGCTGAAAGCGCATCCGAACTTGCTGCTGATTCTGGTGCCGCGCCATCCTGAACGTTTCCCGGTAGCTTGTGAGCTGACGCGCAAAGCTGGCCTCTCTTTCATTCAGCGCAGCTCAGGGGAAGTCCCTTCTTCGGCCACTCAGGTCGTGATCGGCGATACGATGGGCGAATTAATGTTGCTGTATGGCATTGCTGACCTGGCGTTTGTTGGCGGCAGTCTGGTCGATCGCGGAGGCCATAATCCCCTGGAAGCGGCAGCCCACGCAATTCCGGTGCTGATGGGACCCCATACCTTCAATTTCAAAGACATCTGCGCCAAGCTCGCTCAGGACGACGGTCTGATCACGGTCACTGATACTGCATCGCTGGTGAAAGAAATTTCTACACTGTTGACCGATGAAGACTACCGTTTGTATTACGGTCGCCACGCCGTTGAAGTTCTGCATCAAAATCAGGGGGCGTTACAGCGCCTGCTGCATTTACTGGAGCCTTATCTGCCCATCCGGAGTCATTAATGGCTGATAAAAAACGTTTATCCGTCGTGCTGATTGCCCGTAATGAGGCGGATTTATTGCCGGAATGCCTTAAGTCAGTAGACTGGGCAGATGAAATAATTCTGCTCGATTCCGGCAGCAACGATGCGACGCAGGATGTTGCCCGCCACTTCGGCGCTAAAGTATTCCAGAACACAGAGTGGCCGGGTTTTGGCAAACAGCGCCAGCTGGCGCAAAGTCATGCCACCGGTGACTACATTTTGATGATCGATGCCGACGAGCGTGTCACCCCTGAATTACGCCAGTCGATTGAAACCGTGCTGAATTGCCCGCAGGAAAATACCGTTTATAGCCTCGGACGCAGTAATCTGTTCCTCGGAAAATTCATGCGCCACAGCGGCTGGTATCCTGATCGGGTCAACCGCCTGTACCCTGCTACATTCTGCTACAACGACGATCTGGTGCATGAATCACTGAACACAGGCAATGCGACTGTCGTTGCTTTGCAAGGTGACCTGCTGCATCTCACCTGTCGCGACCTTTTCGCTTTCCAGCGTAAACAACTCAGCTATGCGCAGGCGTGGGCAGAGCAACGCCATCAGCAAGGCCGCCGTTGCAGTTTTTCCTCAATTCTTTCGCATACGCTGGGCGCATTCGTCAAAACCTGGATCCTGCGGGCCGGTTTTATGGATGGAAAGCAGGGGTTGATCCTGGCAGGCGTCAATGCACAATATACGTTCAATAAATATGCCGCCCTGTGGGCACTCAGCCACCAACTGCAAAAGTGAGCCGTCATGAGCACTAAGGCAATTTATCCCGGCACTTTCGACCCGATGACCAACGGGCATCTCGATATCGTCACCCGTGCGGCGCTGATGTTCGACCAGGTCATTCTTGCGATTGCGGCCAGCCCGAGCAAAAAACCGATGTTTTCGCTGGATGAACGCGTGGCGCTGGCGACCCAGGTCACATCCCATCTGGATAATGTTGAAGTCATTGGTTTCAGCGATTTGATGGCGAATTTCGCCAAAAATCAGGGCGCAAACGTGCTGGTACGGGGATTACGTGCGGTGTCTGATTTTGAATATGAGATGCAACTGGCAAACATGAACCGACATTTGCTGCCAACGCTGGAAAGCGTGTTCATGATGCCCTCAAAAGAATGGTCGTTTATTTCTTCTTCGCTGGTCAAAGAAGTCGCCCGCCACGGTGGGGATATCACGCCTTTCCTGCCGCAAATCATTACTCAGGCACTGATGGAAAAAATCAGCGCCTGAATCATGCGTTAGCGCTGACAGCGCGGGCAGAAAAACGTGGTGCGCTGAGCGTGTTTCTTACTCTCAATGGGCGTACCACATGCGCGGCAAGGCTCGCCCGTTCTGCCGTATACCTGCAGTTCCTGTGCAAAATATCCTGGCTTCCCATCTGACTGTAGAAAGTCTTTCAGCGTCGTCCCGCCCTGTTCAATAGAGCGCAGCAATACCGCTTTGATGGTTCTCACCAGCAATTCCGTCTCATCACGTTTGAGCGAATGTGCAGGTCTGTCAGGTGAAATACCGGCAACAAACAGGGATTCGCTGGCATAGATATTCCCGACGCCGACCACCAGTTTGTTATCCATCAGCCAGGGTTTGATTGGCGATTTCTTCGTACGGGATTTCTCAAACAGATAATCTGCGTTGAAATCCTCGCTCAGCGGTTCCGGCCCCAGATGGGCTAAGACATTACTGGCCGCCAGATCAGAAGACCATAACCAGGCACCAAAACGTCGCGGATCGGTATAACGCAGCACATGGCCGCTATCCATCACCAGATCAACGTGGTCATGCTTACCTGCTTCAGTTTCTTCCGGCAATACCCGCAAACTGCCGGACATGCCCAGATGAATGATAATCCATCCGGTTCGCAGCTCAACCAGCAGATATTTTGCCCGACGCTGCACACTCAGAACCGGCTGATCGCTTAACGCTAAGATCTCCGCCGAGACAGGCCAGCGCAGGCGCGGATTACGCACAATGGCATGCAGTATCGTGTGACCTTTCAGATAGGGTTCAATCCCTCTGCGGCTGGTTTCAACCTCAGGTAATTCCGGCATAATTTCCCCTTGAGCAAAATCGTGTTCAGAGTGTGTCGCAGACACCGACATCAGGCAAATAAAAGTCGCACTAAATGGAAATCACGAAATTCAGGCAATAAAAAACCCGGCCGGAGCCGGGTTTTAGCAATCCACTAAAATTATTTAATTTTAGCTTCTTTATAGATCACGTGTTGACGGACAACTGGATCGAATTTCTTCAGTTCCAATTTTTCCGGCTTAGTACGCTTGTTCTTCGTGGTGGTATAGAAGTGACCAGTACCAGCAGAAGAAACCAGCTTGATCTTCTCGCGAACACCTTTAGCCATGATGCAGTTCCTTAATACTTCTCACCGCGGGCACGCAGATCGGCCAAGACCGTCTCAATACCCTTCTTATCAATAACACGCATACCTTTAGCAGATACACGCAGAGTTACAAAGCGCTTCTCAGCCTCAACCCAAAAACGGTGGGAGTGCAGGTTCGGCAGAAAACGGCGTTTGGTCGCGTTCATTGCGTGGGAACGGTTGTTACCGCTCACCGGGCGCTTGCCAGTAACTTGGCAGACTCGGGACATGTCTATTCTCCAAAAATCAAATCAGCTCGAGCTTCGTATAGGGTATGGCCGCCTCGTCAGGCTTTTAGAGCCCATCTCAGCAAACTCCACTGAGAACCGACTCACTGTCGTCGGGTAAAAAACCAATTCATCAGGTCAGAAACCTGCTGAGATAGGCTCTTAACGCCAAACCCAAGATTCTCAAAGGTGGCGTAGTATACGCTCTGTAGCGTAAGTGCTCAAGTCCCGAACAGCTAAAGATCCCTAAGGATCTTCAAAAAACGAAGTTAAATCCAGCCGCGTTCGGCAAAAGATACCGTTTCTCCGTGGCCTACAACCAAATGGTCAAGGACACGAATTTCCAGCAACTGGCACGCTCGAATAATCTGTTCAGTCACTTTTCTGTCCATCAGACTGGGCTCAGCCCGACCGGATGGGTGATTATGCGCCAGAATTAGGGCTGCCGCATTAACCTTCATCGCACCACGAACAATTTCGCGGGGATACACTTCTACGTGCCCAATAGTACCAGCAAACATCTCCTCATGGCGAATAACGCGATGCTGGTTGTCGAGAAAAAGTACCAGGAACACCTCTCTTTCCCGAAAAACGAGTAAATTCTGCAAATATTCACGGATAACTTTGGGGCTGAGCATCGCATTTTCGGCACTCAGGTGGCGCAGATAAGCGCGGCGGGATAATTCGGACACCGCCACAAGTTGCGAAAACTTGGCAACCCCCATTCCTTTCGTGCGCGCCATGGCGTCAAAATCCGCCATCAGTAACTGATGCAATGAACCGAACTCTTCCAGCAGATTCTTTGCCAGGTCCATCACATGCAATCCCCGGCATCCTGTACGCAGGTAAATCGCCAGCAATTCCTGATCCGTCAGCTCTTTTGCCCCTTGCTGCAATAATTTTTCGCGCGGTGGCATCACTCCCGGCCACTGGTTTTGCTGTTTCGTCATCCTGACTCCTTTTTTGCGGCGATTGTGTCACAGCATTCTCCCTGTCATAACGTCCGGTATGTCAGCTTGCGAGATGTTACGCAGAATTTTTATTCCTCAACTTTCGACGCATCGCCAATAGCTGTCATCATTCCCCGTTATGCTAAAATGTCGCTTCTTTCAGCTTTCAACCAATCGGACAATGATGATGACGGGACTTTCCGGCAAACATATTGTGCTCGGTATCAGCGGTGGTATCGCTGCCTATAAAGCACCAGAACTGGTACGTCGCTTACGTGAAAGAGGCGCTGAAGTTCGCGTCGTCATGACAGAAGCGGCGAAATCTTTCGTGACTCCGCTGAGCCTGCAGGCTGTTTCTGGCTATCCGGTTTCTGACGACCTGCTTGATCCGGCGGCCGAAGCGGCAATGGGACATATCGAGTTAGGGAAATGGGCAGATTTAGTCATTATCGCGCCTGCCACAGCGGATTTGCTGGCTCGCATGAATGCTGGCATGGCAAATGATCTGTTGACGACGGTGTGTCTGGCGACAGCGGCACCGGTCGCGGTACTTCCTGCGATGAACCAGCAAATGTATCGTGCGGCCATCACGCAAGAAAACCTGCAAAGCCTGGCAGCACGGGGCACATTGTTGTGGGGGCCGGACAGCGGCAGTCAGGCCTGCGGCGATGTTGGCCCGGGACGTATGCTGGACCCGCTGGTGATTGTGGATATGGCCAATGCGCATTTCTCTTCGCGCAAGGATCTGGCGCATCTGAATATTATGGTGACCGCAGGCCCCACCCGTGAGCCGCTGGATCCTGTCCGCTTCATCAGTAATCACAGTTCCGGCAAAATGGGTTTTGCCATTGCCAAAGCCGCCGCTGAACGTGGTGCCAAAGTAACGCTGATCGCCGGGCCGGTGACGCAACCGACGCCTGCCCGTGTTCATCGTATTGATGTGGAAAGTGCGCTGGAAATGGAGCAAGCCGTCCAGCTTTCGGCAACTTCTCAGCATATTTTTATTTCCTGCGCTGCCGTGGCGGATTATCGCGCAGAACGTATTGCTGATGAGAAGATCAAAAAGCAAGGCGATGAAATCACTGTAAAAATGATTAAAAACCCTGACATCGTCGCTGGCGTCGCGGCCATGACAGAAAACCGGCCTTACGTCGTGGGGTTTGCCGCTGAAACCCAGAATGTGGAAGAATACGCGCGGCAAAAAAGGATCCGTAAGAATCTGGATCTGATCTGCGCCAACGATGTTTCACTTGCCGGGCAAGGTTTCAACAGCGATTCCAATGCCTTGCATCTTTTTTGGCAGGACGGGGATAAAATCTTACCACTCAGCGATAAGTCCCTGCTTGGCCAACGTTTATTAGAAGAGATTGTCAGCCGTTATGATGAAAAAAATCGACATTAAAATTCTCGACCCGCGCATCGGTTCGACTTTCCCTTTACCGGCTTACGCGACACCGGGGTCTGCGGGTCTGGATTTACGCGCCTGTCTGGATGCTTCTGTAGAACTGAAACCGGGCGAAACCACACTGCTGCCAACAGGTCTGGCTATCCATATTGGTGATGCTAATCTGGCGGCGGTGATTTTGCCACGTTCCGGTCTGGGTCATAAACACGGCGTTGTACTGGGCAATCTGGTTGGCCTTATCGATTCAGATTATCAGGGCCAACTTATGGTGTCCGTCTGGAACCGTGGTCAGACAACATTTGTTATCGAACCGGGCGAGCGCATTGCTCAGATGGTGTTTGTGCCTGTCGTTCAGGCAGAATTCAATCTGGTGGAAGATTTTGACGCCAGTGAACGCGGCGAAGGGGGCTTTGGCCACTCAGGTCGCCAATAAGAACCTGTTCAGCACCGCTGATTTTGACGCGATATTGAACAGATCCTTATCACTATCAGACCGTAACAACGCGAAGGGAACGAAATAAGCCGCAGGATCACAGCGATTCATGCGGCAGTTGTGCGGTTTCTCCATGATTTTAGCCGTTTTTTAGCAAGGGTCTATTCAGACATGGCAGAGAAAGAAACGACAAAAAGGAACAGGCGCGAAGAGATTTTGCAGGCATTAGCGCAAATGCTTCAGTCCAGCGACGGCAGCCAGCGGATCACGACTGCAAAGCTCGCCGCCAGCGTGGGGGTTTCAGAAGCAGCTCTTTATCGTCATTTTCCCAGTAAAACGCGGATGTTTGACAGCTTAATTGAGTTTATCGAAGACAGTCTGATCACCCGTATCAATCTCATCCTGCAGGATGAAAAGGATACGCTAAACAGAATACGTCTGATTTTGCTGCTGATTTTAGGGTTTGCCGAGCGTAATCCGGGATTGACCCGTATTATGACCGGCCATGCCCTGATGTTTGAACAGGACCGTTTGCAGGGCCGCATCAACCAACTTTTCGAGCGGATTGAAGCGCAACTGCGTCAGGTACTGCGGGAAAAGAAAATGCGTGAAGGCAGCGGATTCATCAGCGATGAAACTCTACTCGCCAGCCAGTTACTGGCATTTTGCGAAGGGATGCTGTCACGTTTTGTACGCTCTGAATTCAAGTACAAACCGACTCAGGACTTCGATACCCGCTGGCCACTTATCTCTGCTCAGCTGCAATAAACGCGCAGGGACAAACGTCAAATCTAAAAAGGGCCGAAAGGCCCTTTTTTCATATTATGGCTGAATCATTTTCCCATTTTCATCCAGCATCGCGGTCAGTAACGCTGTGCCGTCATCACCTACCCGAAATGCACCATAACGTGCACGGGCGAAACGTTCACCTTGTCCTTCCTGGAAAAAATACGCATTAGTTCCCACCATCAGCGTTCCGGCATTCATATGATAGTTAACCCGTAATTCATTGGGCTTCAGCAGGTCACCACTATCAAACCGCGCCTGAGTGACCTGCCGGTGTTCATTAACTGCCACAATAATTTTGCCACTAACAGGAAAACAAGGCGCCTGTGGAAGAGAATTACAACCCTGACGTTGCTGGTATAACTCCTCTTGCAAAGATCGCGTGATGGCATAATTGAGAGCCATGTAATCCCCCTGCATCAAAGAACGCGGATCAACCGGCGCAAGCTGCAATATCATTACCGCACCCTGTTTAAGCACCTGCTCTTTTTGCCAGATACCCGCATTCACTGCGATCAGTGCCAGCAGTATCACTACTCCTGACAGCCATTTCCTCAGATTACGGGTTTGCATAAGCTTCCTCCTTACGCACGGGGATCAGTTTTTTGGCTGCAAAGGCCAGCGCCAGCAACACCACGCCTGTGACAAACATCAGAAGGGATTTCTGCAATAAGCTGACGCCGAGGAAGTAATACCAGTCGATAACATACAGCGCGAGGAAACAGCCGCTCGCGGCTAAAACCCCCTGATTTCCCTGATAACGCGCCATCAGTAATAGCCACAGCCCCAGGCCAATTCCCGGCGCATAAAAGGCTGCGACGCCACACACAACCGCCGCCACCAGATACAGCATTGCTGATGGCGTCTTTTTCACCACAGTCTGATACAAACACACCAGTACTAAACCTGCGGCAATGCCTGCGCCAGTTCCTCCCGAAAGAGGAAAATACCCCGCTGGCCGCCAGAAAACATCGAAGAGAAGCGAGGTGTTAATGGCGGAAAAACACTGCAATATCAGGCCGGAAGGAATACCCCAGAGGAGGGGGAAAACAGCCTCAGCCCATGATGTGGCTTTTAAGTTAATTTGTTCTCTGATAATCCACAGCCAGAAAATCACAATGACAGTAACCAGCGCGGAAACCGCCCAAAAACGGGTGACCGGCGGTAAATACATCCCTGTCAGCAAATTGCCGGAAAGGATCAGCAAAAATGTCAGCGCCGTTATCGCCATAAAGCGGAAAGTACGATCGCGCATTGCCAGCGCCATCAACGTAAGCACCGGTAATGAACAGAGCGAGCCCACCAGGAAGGACATTTCCCAGTCGGGTTCAAAGAGAAGATAGAAACCAAAACAGAGGCCGCAGGTCGCGGCTATCGCCCATGCCAGCCCGATATGATGCTTACTCACGCCCTGCATGCGCAAAAGCCCACCCGCGACAATTGCAAGGAGCAGAGAAGGGATAATCACCGTGGCTGCATTGGGGTCATTGAGCAGGTCGACAACATACAGCACCAGAATCAGCAGAAATAAAATAATCATCGCGGCGACCCAGCCACCGATACCCAGTGTCAGTCGCAGGTACCAGGGAAGATGAGAGGAGTGATCGTATTGCTGAATCTCTTCAATTTGCACCTGACTAAGCAAATCATTTCGGCGTAGTTGTTCCGTCAGCACTGCCATTTCCGTGGAAGAAACCTCGACCGGCTGGCTCTCATAGAGTTTACGCCGCCAGTAGAGCATCAGGGCGCCACATCCCGCCAGCCATAAAGCCATCAGGCAGCCCAGCATAAACAGGCCGCCAATATCGTAAGAACTGTCGAACATCTGCACGATCAGCACACATCCCACTGCCGCTGCGCTGGCGGTTCCCAGAGTCAGCATGCAGAGATCAGGATAGCGATAACGATAAAAGAAGTAACTCACCACTAAGACTGCCAGCCATAAAGCGGTGACGAAGGGGTGAGGGGTATCGTATCCCCAACCGGATATATTTTCGGCAACAATGCAAGTCAGCACTAATAGCAGGAAGCCAGCCATCACCCGGGAAAACCAGCGGCTGGCAAGCCAGGCGTGGGGATTGTGCTTAATGACCCGTATGGCCAGAACTTCGCGAATAATCAGGCACAACGTCTGCGCAATCAGATAGCTGTAGAGCGCAGTTGTGGGGAAATAGTCGAGACCGTCGAATACGGCGCTGTCCATCAGGGACATAGACACCGTGGCGTAATAGAGCTGAAACGTCAGATTGGCAAGTAACCAGGAGCAGAACCACAGACTGTTCTGTCGGGCGATTAAGGCTAAAGGCAGGAAAACAAACAGCCAGGCCCTGAACAGCTCCCAGCTGTCGGCCCCCGTCTGATAAATCTGGCCATAAAGGGCAAACAGAGCACCAAAGCCGAGACCCGCAGCCAGCAAGGCACTGCGTGCAATCCCGTCATACCAGCGCCACCAGACGACGACGGCAAGCGCAACGATCAGTAACTCGGCCAGCGCAAATTTTGCCATCTTTGGCATATCAGCCCAGTTCCAGGCTACAAAGAATACGGCACCGGCCACCAGTGATAACAGACCCAGCAGGGAGAGTAAGGGAACCAGAAATTTCTGCCATTCGGGATAACCCGGCCGGACGCCACAAAAGTCATAAATACGCTGACATGCGGCCGGCGTCAGGCTACCGCTTTTGACCAGACGCTCCGTCTGGCGACAGAGAAACTCTGCCGCCCGCGAAGGCATCCATTCTTTGCTGCCGGCTTCATTTTGTGTCATGACATCCCTGCCTTTGAGGTTTTACCCGATATTAAACACCATACTCCTGCCGGTAAGCCCGCACAGCAGCCAGATGGTCAGCCATTTCCGCCTTTTCTTCCAGATACTCAATCAGGTCGGCCAGCGTAATAATTGAAATCACTTTGCAATGATAGTCGCGCTCAACCTCCTGAATAGCGGAGATATCTGCGCGTCCACGTTCCTGACGGTCCAGAGAAATCAATACGCCAGCCAGAGTGGCTTTGTTCGCGTTGATGATTTCCATCGATTCACGGATGGCAGTACCGGCGGTGATCACATCATCGACCAGCATGACACGCCCCTGCAAAGGGCTGCCGACCAGCAAGCCGCCTTCACCATGGTCTTTGGCTTCTTTGCGGTTAAAGCAGTATGGCACATCGCGCTCATGATGCTCAGCCAGTGCAACCGCGGTGGTCGTCGCGATTGGAATACCTTTGTAAGCCGGGCCAAACACTAAATCGAAATCAATTTTGGAATCCACCAATGCTTCGGCATAAAAACGTCCCAGTAACGCCAGATCACGGCCAGTATTAAATAGACCAGCATTGAAGAAGTAAGGGCTGATGCGCCCGGACTTCAGGGTAAATTCACCGAATTTCAAAACCTGTTTGTTCAGTGCGAACTCAATAAACTGGCGCTGATAGGCTTTCATTGATGGTCTCCTCTATAACGTCTTATTTCTTATTGTCAGCCCGCAGGCCATAAAAAAGGCGACTTCTCAGTCGCCTTAAAAAATTATTCCGCCAGCGCCGCTTTCTGCGCCTGGAAGATAGTGTCGATGCCCCCTCTGGCGAGAGCAAGTAAACCGAGTAACTCTTCGTGGCTGAATGGCTCACCTTCTGCGGTGCCCTGCACCTCAATCATGCGGCCATCTTCCATCATCACCACGTTCATGTCGGTTTCTGCCGCTGAGTCTTCGACATACTCGAGATCACACAGCGCTTCGCCTTTCACGATGCCTACGGAAACCGCTGCAACCATGCCTTTCATCGGATTAGCTTTCAGTTTACCTGCAGCTACCAGCGCATTCAGTGCATCCGCCAGAGCAACGCAAGCACCAGAAATGGACGCAGTGCGCGTGCCGCCGTCCGCCTGCAACACATCACAGTCGAGCGTAATGGTGAATTCACCCAGCTTTTTCAGATCCACCGCAGCACGCAGGGAACGGGCAATCAGACGCTGAATTTCCAGAGTACGACCGCCTTGCTTGCCTTTTGCGGCTTCACGCGCATTACGCGTATGGGTAGAACGCGGCAACATGCCGTACTCTGCGGTTATCCAACCTTGTCCCTGACCTTTCAGAAAACGCGGAACACCTTCCTCCACCGTCGCGGTACATAGCACTTTAGTATCACCAAACTCCACCAGCACGGAACCTTCAGCGTGTTTAGTGTAATGGCGGGTCAGTGTTACGGGGCGCACTTGTTGTGCATTTCGGCCTGCTGGACGCATGGATACTTCTCCGGGTCACGAATCATGTTTGGCTGCGCATTATACCCAAAAACATTCAGGTTGCATCAAGGCGGCAAGTGAATGAACTCCGCGAGCTTACTCACGTAAGCGACCGGAATGAGTAAACGACGCCAACGCAGAGGCAGCCTGAAGGGTGACGGGGATACGGACTTCAGGAGGTTATACCTATCATGACTGGCATGGCACGGCTATAATCGCTGCATCTTTACATTAACAGGTACGCATACATGATCAGAAGTATGACCGCTTATGCCCGACGCGAAATTAAGGGTGACTGGGGCAGCGCAGCGTGGGAACTCCGCTCGGTAAACCAACGTTATCTCGAAACCTACATCCGTCTGCCCGAGCAATTCCGCAGCCTGGAGCCGGTTGTCCGTGAGCGCATTCGCGCCCGGCTTACCCGCGGTAAAGTCGAATGTAATCTGCGTTTTGATCTCGATCCGGGCGCACAAAGCACGTTGCAGCTCAATGAAAAACTGGCGAAACAGCTGGTTGAAGCCGCGCAATGGGTGAAAATGCAAAGTGATGAAGGCGAAATTAATCCGCTGGAAGTCCTGCGCTGGCCGGGCGTGATGCTGGCTGAAGAACAGGATCTGGATGCCATCAGCACCGAGTTGCTGCTGGCGCTGGAAACAGCACTGGACGATTTTATCAGCGCACGCGAAAGCGAAGGTGCCGCACTGAAAACGATGATCGAACAGCGTCTCGACGGTGTGAGTGCAGAAGTGGTAAAAGTCCGCGCCCAGATGCCAAATATTCTGCAATGGCAGCGCGAGCGCCTGGTCAGCAAACTGGAAGATGCGCAGGTTCAGCTGGAAAATACCCGTCTGGAGCAGGAACTGGTTCTAATGGCGCAGCGTGTCGATGTAGCTGAAGAGCTGGACCGACTTGAAGCGCACGTCAAAGAAACACATAAAATCATGAAGAAAGAAGAAGCCGTGGGCCGTCGTCTTGATTTTATGATGCAGGAATTTAACCGCGAATCGAACACACTGGCATCTAAATCTATCAATGCTGATGTCACGACGTCAGCCATCGAGTTGAAAGTGTTGATCGAACAAATGCGCGAGCAGATCCAGAACATCGAGTAAATCCTCTCTCCCCCGCATAATAAAAAACGCCTCCGGTCATAAAACCCGAGGCGTTTTTTTATGCGTCAGCGAAGAAAGAAATTAGTCTTCCCAGCGTTTCAACAATACACAGGCATTAACGCCACCGAAGCCGAAACCGTTTGATAAGGCATAGGTGATGTCATGTTTCTGCGCAGTATTACCGACGATGTTCAGACCGGCAGCCGCTTCGTCTTTGTTTTCCAGATTCAGCGTCGGAGGAACGATTTGGTCACGTACGGCAAGAATGGTGAAGATCGTCTCCAGCCCGCCAGCCGCACCCAGCAAGTGTCCGGTCGCAGATTTGGTAGACGTAACAGCCAGTTTGCCGTCAGTGCCAAACAGGGTTTTAATCGCATTGATTTCACCCAGATCACCCACCGGCGTAGACGTAGCGTGAGCATTCAGATGTTGCACGTCTGATGGCTGAATACCCGCCTGACGCAGGGCGATTTTCATCGCGCGGCCCGCACCGTTGCCATCTTCCGCACCGGACGTCATGTGGTAGGCGTCACCGCTGGTGCCGTAACCGACAATCTCAGCCAGAATTTTGGCGCCACGTGCCTTCGCATGTTCCAGCTCTTCGATCACCAACATGCCTGCGCCTTCGCCCATGATGAAACCATCACGCGCGCTGTCAAACGGACGGGAGGCTTTTTCCGGATGATCTTCATGACCGGTAGACATGGCCTTCGCTGCAGCAAAACCGCCCAGGCTCACGGTATCAATCGCCGCTTCTGCGCCGCCACAAAGCGCAACATCGGCTTCGTCATTGCGAATCAAACGCACTGCATCACCAATCGCCTGAACACCTGCCGCGCAAGCCGTTACCGGTGCGCCAATCGGGCCTTTGAACTGATGTTTAATCGAAACCTGGCCAGACGCCAGATTCACCAGGAATGAAGGTATAGTGAAAGGCGACAAACGCTTAGCGCCACGGCTGTCATTGGTGCGCACGGCATGGGCAATAGCAGGGAAGCCGCCGATACCAGAACCGATGATTGTTGCGGTACGTTCCTGCTGTTCCTGCGTTTCTGCTTTCCAGCCGGCATCAGCAATAGCCATATCCGCAGCAGCCATCGCAAACAGAATGAAACGGTCCATTTTTTTCTGGTCTTTCGGTACCACGAACATATCCGGATCGAATCCTGACTCAGGGTCCTGTTCTTTAGTTTGTACCTGACCACCAATTTTCACAGTCAACGTTTCAACAATCTCTTCCGGCAAAACTCGGATACCAGACTGACCGGCCAGCAGACGCTTCCAGATAGTTTCGATATCACAGCCCAGAGGACTCACAGCCCCCATGCCGGTAATAACCACTCGACGATGAGTCATAAAACATTCCTCTCTGTCTGTATAAGACGTAAGTTTCTGCAGGCGATTACATGAACCGGCCAGAAACGGGTTTCTGGATAATAAAGCCTGACAGTATGTGACGAATTACGTTTTTGTAAACCCGTAACCCAAAATTTTATTGTGCCTACTTTGCGAGGCTACGCAACACCAGGCTGGTGATTGCCTGAACGCGTTCTTCCAGTTGTTCAGGTGTTTTTTGTTCCAGCAATAACGGATGCGAGAAGGGGGTTGTCACCGTGGTGATCGCCATACAAACCTCATCCAGCGGCGTTTTACGCTCAAATTCACCGGATTCCCGGCCGTCAGCAACCACTTTCTCAACAATGCTGTATATCATAGCACGATGATTTAATGTGGATTTCCATCGCTGAGCTGAGGCTATCGCGGCCAGATCATGTAATTTCCTGTCCAGGAAAAAGAGATCCAGACTACGTGTCAGCAGCGTTTTAAAAATAGATCTCAGGCGCAGAGTCGCACTTTGGTCACTTTGCGCAATCACCATGAGCGCTTCATCTATCTGCCCCACCCGCTGCGAGCAAATGGCTTCGCCAATAGCTTGTTTAGACTCAAAAAACTTATAAATATAAGCACTTGAAACGCCAATCGACTTGGCAAGATCCGCCACCGACGTTTTGGCATAGCCATAAAGACGAAAGTGCTCGAATGCCGCATCTATAATTTGTTCACGCCGTTCGTGCTCGGCAGGTCCACGCTGTGTTAACGCAACCGGAATATCGGGCTTCATACACTCCTCCGGGCAGATTAAACAATTAAGCCGTGCGTCAATGAGTGACGATTTTAATTAATCGTAACCTATAAGCGAAGAAAATTCACCTCTGATAAAAAACGGCGTCATGGATAAATGGAAAAGCACCGTCAAAACAAACGAGTAATCACCAATTTTCTAATCTAAAATAATACAACATTTTCTCTTACCCTTTAGTAATGGCTGACACGAGAGAAATCATCATTAGATAAAGTAATGTTAAAAGCCATGTAAAAGAAAAACTCAGTCGCCAGCTAATGGGAAACTCATTACTCTACGCGGCTACCGTTTCCTCACCGACTGATTTGTCTGGCGCACATCCATGTTACTCACCGTTCTTTATATTATTGGGATCACCGCAGAAGCCATGACCGGTGCTCTGGCTGCCGGACGTCGGAAAATGGACTCCTTTGGCGTCATTATTATTGCTGCAGCGACGGCCATTGGCGGCGGTTCTGTTCGCGACATGCTTTTAGGGCATTACCCATTGGGATGGGTTAAGCATCCGGAGTACATCGTGATTGTGGCTGTGGCCGCGCTAATGACCACCTGGCTGGCTCCTTTAATGCAACATCTGCGAAAGCTCTTTTTAGTGCTTGATGCCGTGGGGCTGGTGGTGTTTTCCATTATCGGGACACAAGTGGCCCTCGATATGGGACATGGCGCTATCATTGCTTCGGTTTGTGCGGTCATTACCGGTGTTTTTGGCGGCGTGCTGCGGGACATGATGTGTAATCAGATCCCGCTGGTCTTTCAGAAAGAAATTTATGCCGGCGTGTCATTTGCCTCAGCCTGGGTTTACATCGGGCTACAATATTTCTCACTGCCCCACAATCTGGTGGTTATTATCACGTTACTGATCGGCTTTACCGCGCGTCTTATTGCGCTGCGTTTTCGCCTTGGATTGCCTGTGTTTAATTACCCGCATTCGGACCACTAATGCGTCCTTCCTGTAGCCCGTTAGCGGAATGCAGGCAATTGCGCCTGCCTCAGAGCTTCGGTCAAAATCTCAACGTCCGGATGATGAATAAAATCAAAAACCTGAGCGGCCCGCTTTCTCCCGATCCCCTCAGTCATTTCCCAGTCGCGAGACGTCAGCTGTTTCAACCTGTTCCAGCTTTGCTGACGTTCTGCAAATCCCAGGGCAAAAGAAGGAAATCCTATTGCTGACAGCCAGCGCCGGAAGCTCTTTTCGCGTGCAAGATGAATTTGCGCCATCAGTTTTTGCGCCTGTTTAACACCGATCCCCGGAACCGCAGCCAGCTCTTTCTCGTTAAAGCTTAACCAACTGATCAGAGAATCCGCCGGGGAAGCATCCAGTAACTTTTGCCATGTGGCCCCGCCGAACCCCGCCATATCTAACGCTTCCGGCCCGCTAAGCCAGATCAGACGTGAGAGAAACTGCTGCATACAGCCCGGTTCAGGCGTAAAGCAGGAAAGTGCGTTATAGCGCGTTGGTTCAGGCAAAGGCATTTCCGTACGCTTACTTACCCGCCATGTCACTTCATCAAGGCGCGGGATCCCCTGTCCGGCCAGCGCGACAGCGACCTGATCGCCAGGAAGAACATCCCATTGTCTGAACCGGCTAACCGATCCCACACTCACCTTACTGACTAACTTATCGTCCAGCCTCAGGGGCTTCAGGTTGAGGATAACGGTCACTTTCCCGCTTCGTCCTGTGGTGGTGGTGATACCCGTGACATCGGTGAGCTCTCTGGCGGGCGGATATTTCCAGGCAACCGCCCAGACTGCGGGTTTATTTTGCCAGTATTTCCCGGCAGGCTCTTCTTGCTGACGAACAACCACACCATCCGTCGCAAAAGGCAGAGGCTGGTGAAACCAGTCTTCACGCCACTTTTCCACATCTTCGACAGCGCTCACCGCATGCGTGAACTGAGCCACAACCGGAAAACCGAACTGGCTCAGCTTCTCCAGGTGGTCAGCCATAAGCGTGGGTCCATCCGGCCATGACCAGATAAAAATACCCGTTTGCTTCAACAGGTCTGAAGCAGAAGCACGCATCATTGCACCCGCAACTTTTGATCTTGCATTCATCCCGCCATCAGCACTTTGTTGATGACCGGTCATCAACAGATAAAGCTCGCCCTGTAATATCAACTCAGGGCTCATGTCCGGGATATGCAGCGGGATCGCCGGAATTGACGCGGCTTTTACCGTCCAGTTTTGTCCTTTCTCACCATCGCCACGGCTAACCAGTGCGGCCAACTGCCCATAACGGTAAATCAGCGACACCGCCACGCCATCGATTTTGGGCTGCACCCACAGATTCTTTCGCCCTTGCATCCAGTTTGCGACAGCATGTTTATCTTTCATTTTATGCAGGCCGGTATGAGCCACCGGATGCGTAAATTCAGCATCATCACTCGCTGGCACTGTTAGTTCAGGCACCGGCTGGCTGGCACACTGTAGCCAGAGACGTTGTTTCTGACGCAAATGATCATAGACCGAATCTTCTATCGGGCTGCTGCCAGACTGATGGTAGGCTGCATCCCACTGGGTCAGCTGAGCGGTGAGATGGTGGGTTTCCTGTGTCAGGCGTTCTGATGGCCAGACAGGGCAGTCTGGCGACGGCATATTCTTACCGTAAGCAGAGAAAGCAAAAGGGAACAGGCAGATGAGAAAAATAAACTGGCGCATTGGCACCTCCTTGTGAAGGCAAGTAAACGCCGGTGTAATTTTTCCTGCCAGTGGCATAACCCCTTCTTGCGAGATACCTTCCTGGTTATTTCATCTGTTGCTGCAACGAAGGAAAAATTTGGAATGCGGCACGTAAATCTGTCAGGAAAGGCTATTTTCTCTGGCAAAGTTGCGATGAAATACGTCTGGGCGCTGCACCGAATGCAGCGAGCGTGTATACTGTGCGAGAGATCACTCTTCGCATACTTCCTATCAACCCATTCAGTTGAAACGTCATCATGGTTCAAGGCACGCTATATATTGTCTCCGCCCCTAGTGGAGCAGGCAAATCAAGTCTGATTCAGGCTTTACTTAAAACACAACCGCTCTACGACACACAGGTTTCTATTTCTCATACGACCCGAGCTATACGTCCGGGCGAGAAAGATGGCGAGCATTACTTCTTTGTCGACAAAGAAGCGTTTCGCGAGATGATTGAACGTGATGCCTTTTTAGAACACGCAGAAGTTTTTGGTAACTATTACGGGACTTCGCGTGAAACCATTGAGCAGGTTTTAGCGTCGGGTGTGGATGTTTTTCTGGATATCGACTGGCAAGGCGCGCAGCAAATTCGGAAAAAAATGCCGCAGGCACGCAGTATTTTTGTCTTACCGCCATCGAAAGATGAGCTAGACCGTCGCCTGCGTGGCCGCGGGCAAGACAGCGAAGCCGTTATCGCAAAACGTATGGCACAAGCCGTAGCTGAAATGACACACTTTGCCGAATACGACTATTTAATTGTGAATGATGATTTTGATCTGGCTTTATCGGATTTAAAAACCATTATTCGCGCTGAACGTCTGCGTCTGAGCCGTCAGCGGCTCCGTCATGACGGATTAATCACCAAACTATTGGCAGACTGAAGTCACTTTCAGTATTATGCCCAGTCTTTCGTCACCCTGTGGAGTAGCACATATATGGCACGCGTAACTGTTCAAGACGCTGTTGAAAAAATTGGTAACCGTTTTGACCTGGTGTTGGTGGCTGCTCGTCGCGCACGCCAGCTGCAATCTGGTGGTAAAGATCCACTGGTCGCTGAAGAAAACGATAAAGTCACTGTAATTGCCCTGCGCGAAATCGAAGAAGGCCTGATCACCAATCAGATCCTCGACGTTCGTGACCGTCAGGAGCAACAGGAGCAGGAAGCCGCAGAGATTCAGGCAGTGACTGCCATCGCTGAAGGCCGTCGTTAATTAACGAAACGGATCTCACTTGTATATCTTTGAAAGCCTGAATCAACTGATTCAAAAATACCTGCCGGAGGAGCAAATTAAGCGCCTCGTGCAGGCTTACCTCGTGGCGCGGGACGCGCACGAGGGGCAAACACGTTCCAGCGGTGAGCCGTATATTACTCACCCGGTGGCCGTGGCATGTATTTTGGCTGAAATGAGGCTCGATCATGAGACTCTGATGGCGGCGTTATTACACGACGTTATCGAAGACACGCCTGCAACTTACCAGGACATGGAACAACTGTTTGGCAAAAGCGTTGCTGAGCTGGTTGAAGGCGTTTCAAAGTTAGACAAGCTGAAATTCCGTGATAAGAAAGAAGCGCAGGCGGAAAACTTCCGCAAAATGGTCATGGCGATGGTGCAAGATATCCGCGTCATTTTGATCAAACTCGCTGACCGTACTCATAACATGCGCACGCTGGGCTCTTTACGCCCGGACAAACGTCGCCGCATTGCCCGTGAAACGCTGGAAATTTACAGCCCGCTGGCACACCGTTTGGGTATTCATCACCTGAAAACCGAGCTCGAAGAGCTGGGCTTCGAAGCCCTTTATCCAAACCGTTATCGCGTCATCAAAGAAGTGGTGAAAGCTGCGCGTGGTAACCGTAAAGAGATGATCCAGAAAATCCTCTCTGAGATTGAAGGCCGTTTAACCGAAGCCGGCATTCAGTGCCGTGTCAGTGGTCGCGAAAAACACCTGTATTCTATCTATTGCAAAATGCACCTGAAGGAACAGCGTTTCCATTCTATTATGGATATCTACGCCTTCCGGGTGATCGTTAAAGAACTCGATACCTGTTATCGCGTGTTAGGACAGGCACATAGCCTGTACAAACCGCGTCCGGGTCGGGTTAAAGATTACATCGCCATCCCCAAAGCCAACGGCTATCAATCTTTGCATACATCACTAATCGGTCCGCATGGTGTGCCGGTTGAAGTACAGATCCGTACGGAAGATATGGATCAGATGGCGGAGATGGGGGTTGCGGCTCACTGGGCTTATAAAGAGAACAGTGAAACCAGCACCACCGCACAGATCCGTGCTCAGCGTTGGTTACAGAGTCTGCTTGAGCTGCAACAAAGTGCAGGCAACTCCTTTGAATTTATTGAGAGCGTGAAATCGGATCTGTTCCCGGACGAGATTTACGTCTTTACGCCGGAAGGTCGTATCGTCGAATTGCCTGCGGGCGCGACACCGGTCGACTTTGCTTATGCTGTGCATACCGATATCGGCCATGCCTGCGTTGGCGCGCGCGTTGACCGCCAGCCGTATCCGCTCTCGCAACCGCTGACCAGCGGACAAACTATCGAAATCATTACCGCACCGGGCGCCCGCCCGAATGCTGCCTGGCTGAACTTTGTCGTCAGCTCACGTGCACGCGCCAAAATCCGCCAGATGCTGAAGAACCTGAAACGTGATGATTCGGTTTCACTTGGCCGTCGCCTGCTGAATCATGCGCTGGGTGCCGGTAAAAAACTGTCAGATATTCCGCCGGAAAACATCAAAAACGAGCTGGATCGTATGAAGCTCGCCGCGATGGATGACCTGCTGGCGGAAATCGGTCTCGGCAATGCCATGAGCGTTGTGGTTGCCAAAAACCTGATGGGTGACCAGTCTTCAATGGCATCGTCAGGTACCCGTAATCTGCCGATTAAAGGCGCAGATGGCGTGCTGATCACCTTCGCGAAATGTTGCCGTCCGATTCCGGGTGACCCGATTATTGCCCACGTCAGTCCGGGCAAAGGGCTGGTGATCCATCATGAATCCTGCCGTAATATTCGCGGTTATCAGAAAGAACCTGAGAAATTCATGGCCGTTGACTGGGATAACCACCAGGAAACTGATCAGGAATTTATCGCTGAAATCAAAGTTGATATGTTCAACCATCAGGGCGCACTGGCGAACCTGACCGCTGCAATTAATGCCGCGCAGTCGAACATTCAGAATCTGAGCACCGAAGAAAAAGACGGTCGCGTCTACAGCGCCTTTATCCGCCTGACGACCCGCGATCGCGTTCATCTGGCGAATATCATGCGTAAAATCCGTATCATGCCGGACGTCATCAAAGTTACCCGCAACCGAAACTGATTGTTATGACCCCAGAACGTTATGCCCGCATCCGCGAAATGCTTGCGGCCCGACAGCCAGACCTGACGGTCTGTATGGAACAGGTGCATAAACCACATAACGTTTCTGCCGTCATCCGTACGGCAGACGCCGTCGGCGTTCACGAAATCCACGCTGTCTGGCCTACAACCAGAATGAAGACACTGGTCTCTTCGGCGGCAGGCAGCAACAGCTGGGTTCAGGTCAAAACACACAAAACCATTCAGGATGCCGTCGCCAAAATGAAGGCGAAGGGCATGCAAATCCTGGCAACCAACTTGTCAGAGAAAGCCGTCGACTTCCGCGCGATTGATTACACCCGCCCGACCTGCATTTTGCTGGGTCAGGAGAAAACCGGTATCACACCTGAAGCGTTAGCGCTGGCTGACAGCGATATCATCATTCCGATGATCGGTATGGTGCAATCTCTGAACGTCTCCGTTGCCTCGGCGCTTATCCTGTACGAAGCCCAGCGCCAGCGCGAAAACGCCGGTATGTATCGCCGCGACAGCAGTCTGCTGAGCGAGAAGGAACAGCAGCGACTGCTGTTTGAAGGCGGCTATCCCGTTCTGTCCAATGTGGCGAAGCGAAAGAAGCTTCCCCGCCCTTTCATTGACGATCACGGGCAAATCATTGCCGATGATGAATGGTGGTCGGCGATGCAAATGACGGTCAAAAAAAGATGAAAGGCCGCCTGCTCGACGCCATCCCGCTGACGTCGCTTTCCGGCGTCGGAGCCAGTCAGGCAGACAAGCTCGCCAAACTCGGCCTTGAAACTATTCAGGATTTACTGCTTCATCTTCCTTTACGCTATGAAGATCGTACCCGCCTTTACACCATCAATGATTTACAGCCCGGCATTTTCGCCACCATAGAAGGCGAAGTGTTGCGTAGTGATATCAGTTTTGGCCGCCGCAGAATGCTGACCTGTCAGATAAGTGACGGCACTGGCATGGCGACGTTGCGCTTCTTCAACTTTAACGCCGCGATGAAAAACAGCCTGGCAACAGGTCGCCGTGTTACCGCTTATGGTGAAATCAAACGCGGCACGATCGGTGCTGAAATCATTCATCCGGAATACCGCATTCAGGGTGAAAACAGCGAAGTCGTTCTGCAGGAATCACTGACGCCGGTTTATCCGACAACGGAAGGTATCCGCCAGGCGACCTTGCGTAAACTGACGGATCAGGCACTTGAACTGCTCGACACCGTACCTGTCGCCGAACTGTTGCCAGAGGAACTGAGTCGTTCGCTGATCCCGCTTCCTCAGGCGCTGCATTTGCTGCACCGCCCGCCGCCAGATATCCAGCTTGCAGACCTTGAAAAAGGTCATCATCCGGCTCAACGCCGCCTGATTATGGAAGAACTTCTGGCACATAATCTCAGTATGCTGGCTGTCCGCGCCGGTACGCAGAGTTATAAAGCTCTGCCGTTGCATCATGACGACCGCCTGAAAAATCAGTTCCTCGCGTCGCTTCCTTTCAGCCCGACCGGTGCGCAAGCACGGGTTGTGGCAGAAATTGAACAGGACCTGGCAAAAAGTTATCCCATGATGCGTCTGGTGCAGGGCGACGTGGGATCAGGTAAAACGCTGGTAGCCGCCCTCGCCGCACTTTGCGCTATTGCTCAGGGCCAACAGGTCGGATTAATGGCGCCGACAGAATTGCTGGCCGAACAGCATGCCAATAATTTCCGTCAGTGGTTTGAGCCACTGGGTATTCAGGTCGGCTGGCTGGCGGGCAAACAAAAGGGTAAAGCCCGGCAGGCACAGCAGGATGCGATCGCCAGCGGACAGGTGTCGATGGTGGTGGGAACGCACGCTATCTTCCAGGAACAGGTTTTGTTCTCGTCACTGTCGCTGGTCATTATCGATGAACAGCACCGTTTCGGTGTGCATCAGCGTCTGGCGTTGTGGGAAAAAGGTCTGCAACAGGGCTTCCATCCACATCAGTTGATCATGACCGCCACGCCGATCCCACGCACACTGGCAATGACGGCTTACGCTGATCTTGATACCTCTGTGATCGACGAACTCCCGCCAGGCCGCACGCCGGTGACTACTGTCGCCATTCCGGACACCCGCCGCAGTGATATTATCAGCCGCGTCAAAAGTGCCTGCGAGCAGGAAAATCGTCAGGCTTATTGGGTGTGTACGCTGATTGAAGAATCGGAAATGCTGGAAGCGCAGGCCGCTGAAGCCACATGGGAAGGCCTGAAGGAGGCACTCCCGGCGCTGAATATTGGACTGGTTCACGGTCGTATGAAAGCCCAGGAAAAGCAGGCCGTTATGCAGGCATTCAAACAGGGTGAAGTGCAGCTTCTGGTGGCAACGACTGTCATTGAAGTCGGCGTTGACGTACCGAATGCCAGCCTGATGATTATCGAAAACCCGGAGCGTTTAGGGCTGGCGCAGTTGCACCAGTTACGTGGGCGCGTTGGACGTGGTGCCGTTGCTTCTCACTGTGTACTGCTCTACAAAACGCCGCTCAGCAAAACAGCGCAGAAACGTTTGCAGGTTTTACGCGACAGCAACGATGGCTTTGTTATCGCACAGCAGGATTTGGAAATCCGCGGGCCGGGTGAACTACTGGGCACGCGCCAGACCGGCAGCGCTGAATTTAAAGTCGCTGATTTATTACGTGATCAGGCGATGATCCCGGATGTACAGCGCATTGCGCGTTATCTGCAGCAACAATTCCCTGATCATGCCAAAGCCCTGATTGAGCGCTGGCTGCCAGAAAGAGTCCGTTACACCAACGCCTGATCTCTCTTTTCGCTCATTCACTTCATCAAATCATTATTAAAAATGATGTTTTGTTTCCAACATATTCTCTTCTCTTTTCCCTATTGTGCCCCCAAAACCACTCTCCGCACTGGTTATTTGATAACCTTCACAGAGTGGGGAAAAGCCGGTAACCGGTTTCACATCCCGTCACTACACTGATGATAATTAAGGCAACCCTGTCTGATGTCCTCAACATAAGGCCAAATCATCATGAGTATCAGCCAATCCCTCTTCACTTTTATAGAACAGAAAATCAGCCCCTTCGCCGCACGATTATCCTCACAGCGACATGTCATGGCAGTGCGTGATGGCTTCATCTCAGCAATGCCCTTTATGATTGTTGGTTCGTTTTTACTGGTTTTTGTTCACCCGCCATTTTCGCCCGAATCTTCATGGGGCTTCGCCAGAAGCTGGCTGGCGCTCTCGGCAAAATATGAAGTGCAGATCCTGACGCCGTTCAATATGACGATGGGCATTATGTCCATCTACATCTCGGCATCGATTGCCTACAATCTGGCAAGAAGTTACAAGCTAGACCCGTTCATGACCGCAATGCTGGCGCTGATGTCTTTCCTGCTGGTCGCCGCACCGCAGATTGATGAAAAGATGTCGACGACGGCGCTGGGCGGCGTGGGGATCTTTACGGCTATTCTGGTGGCGATTTATGTCACCGAACTGACGCGGTTATTGAAAAAATACAATATCGGTATCCGTTTACCCGAACAGGTACCTTCAAACATTAAGCATTCGTTTGATTTACTGATCCCGATTGTGGCCGTGGTGATTACACTTTTCCCGCTGAGCTTACTGGTCCAGTCAGGGTTTGATATGTTGCTGCCACAGGCGATTATGGCGCTGTTCGAACCCCTGATTTCTGCCGCAGACTCACTGCCTGCTGTACTTCTCGCCGTGCTGATTTGCCACCTGTTGTGGTTCGCCGGCATTCATGGCTCGGCCATTGTATCTGGCATGTTGCAGGCTTTTTGGTTAACCAATCTCGGCCTGAATCAGACAGATCTCGCTGCCGGTTTACCCATGACGCACATCATGACCGAGGCATTCTGGAATTTCCTGATCGTGATTGGCGGGTCCGGCGCGACAATGGGACTGGTGCTGCTGTTTTGTCGCAGTAAGTCAGCGCATCTGCGCACCATGGGGAAACTCAGTCTGGTGCCAAGCTGTTTCAATATCAATGAGCCGGTGATTTTTGGCACACCTATCGTCATGAATCCGGTATTTTTCATCCCCTTCCTGCTGGCACCGATGGTCAATGCCGTTATCGCCTATCTGGCCGTATCGACGGATCTGCTCCCGCATATGATTTCACTGGTCCCCTGGACATCGCCGGCACCGATCGGGGCGGCCTGGGCGATGGGCTGGGATTTCAAAGTGTCGGTTCTGGTTATCCTGCTGATGGCACTGTCGATGGTAATTTATTATCCATTCTTCAAAGTCTACGAGAAGCAGTTACTGACGCAGGAAAAAGCCGCTGAGGCCGAACAGGTGTTCACTGAGAAGGCGGACGCGGCACAATAAACCCGACGGGAAGGAATCGTCAGGCACAGAAGCGATGTTTCTGTGCCTGTTTTTTTAGCTTATAGCCGGGAATACAGGCAGCATCAGGTAGAGTTTAATCACAATCGCATTGGCGATATCGATGAAGAATGCGCCCACCATCGGCACCACCAGAAACGCCAGATGCGAAGGGCCAAACTGGTTGGTGATCGCCTGCATATTGGCAATGGCCGTCGGGGTGGCACCCAGCCCGAAACCACAGTGTCCTGCCGCCAACACCGCCGCATCGTAGTTTTTCCCCATCACGCGATAAGTCACGAAAATCGCATAAAGTGCCATTGCGAGGGCTTGAACGATAAGAATTGCCATCATCGGCAAGGCGAGTGCCGCCATCTCCCACAACTTAAGGCTCATCAATGCCATGGCAAGGAACAGTGACAAACTGACGTTACCCAGCACGGATACCGCACGGTCGAAGACACGATAAAAACCGAGCCATGCCAGCATATTACTCAGGATCACACCAACGAAGAGCACGCAGACAAAGGTTGGGATT
Source organism: Rahnella aceris (assembly GCF_011684115.1). NCBI lineage: Bacteria > Pseudomonadati > Pseudomonadota > Gammaproteobacteria > Enterobacterales > Yersiniaceae > Rahnella > Rahnella aceris. The sequence goes on from NZ_JAADJV010000008.1 coordinate 96,661, forward strand.
TCAAATGCCGAGCCTTGCAACAGACTGGCGGCATATGTCCCTGCCATCAGGCAAATCGCGATCAGGGCAATGGTTTCAACCATCACCAGTGGTGTAATCATCCTGCCAATCGACGGTTTCTCAAATGCGCTCGGATCGACCATATCCTCGGGGTTTCCGTTGGGGGTGGAAGAATGGCTGACCAGATAGCGCGCTACCGGCCCCCCAATAATACCGCCGAGCACCAGACCAAAAGTTGCGCAAGCCATCGCGACTTCCGTCGCATTTTCAAAGCCATAACGCTCGATAAACAGCTTGCTCCATGCCGCGCCGGTGCCGTGGCCACCTGAAAGGGTAATCGACCCCGCCAGCAACCCCATCAGCGGATCCAGCCCGAGCATTTTCGCCATTCCGATACCGATGGCATTTTGCAAAAGCAGTAAGCCCACGACGACAAACACCAGCAGAAACAGCGATTTACCGCCTGCCCGCAGACTTGCCAGATTGGCGTTAAGACCGATCGTGGCAAAAAATGCCAGCATCAGTGGCTCTTTTAAAGACATGTCGAAACCGACTTCCCAGCCGAATATCTGGTTGGCGATCAGTAACAATAAAGCGACCAGCAAACCACCGGCAACGGGTTCAGGAATGGTGTATTTTTTGAGGAATTTGACCGACTGGACGCATTTCCGTCCTAAAAGGAGCACCAACGTGGCGGCAACCAGGGTGCCGTAGGTATCGAGTTGAATCATTGACGAACTCCATTTTAAAATAAATCCAATAAAATTATCGAGTTATAAAAACTTCACTGACATGTTTTTTCCCAGAAGCTGAATTAGAAGTCATTCAAGCTGCGTCAGGCAAGAAAAACAGGCCATAAATCCCGTCCAATCCAAAACCAGTCGAGGAATATTGCCATTAGCAAACGATTGCTTTTGTCGTTAATTTCAATAAAAATGCCCGCTTTGCCGCTTATTGGAATGCCACAGCATGAGTTCGCAAACCGCAGAACAAGAAACACAGCAACCCGATCTTTCCCGCCAGCAAAAAAGTGAACTGATTTACCGGCTCGAGGACCGCCCGCCATTACCTCAAACGTTATTCGCCGCCTGTCAGCATTTGCTGGCGATGTTTGTTGCGGTAATCACACCAGCACTACTGATTTGCCAGGCGCTGGGTTTGCCTGCGCAGGACACGCAGCACATCATCAGCATGTCGCTGTTCGCCTCCGGCCTGGCTTCTATTTTGCAGATTAAAACCTGGGGACCGGTCGGCTCGGGTTTACTGTCGATTCAGGGCACCAGCTTTAACTTTGTTGCGCCGCTGATCATGGGCGGAATGGCGCTGAAAAATGGCGGTGCGGATGTGCCGACCATGATGGCGGCGCTGTTCGGCACCCTGATGCTGGCTTCCTGCACTGAAATCATTCTTTCCCGTTTCCTGCATCTCGCACGCCGCATCATTACGCCGCTGGTTTCCGGCATCGTGGTGATGATTATCGGGCTGTCGCTGATTCAGGTCGGTCTGACGTCTATCGGCGGCGGTTATGCGGCCATGAGCGATCACACATTCGGGGCACCGAAAAATCTGCTGCTGGCTGCCGTCGTGCTGGTAGTGATTGTTCTGCTGAACCGTCAACGTAACCCTTACCTGCGTGTCGCCTCTCTGGTTATCGCCATGGCGGTGGGTTATCTGGTGGCCTGGATGACGGGCATGTTGCCAACCGTTGCGCCAGCCGCGCAAAGCAACTGGATAACATTACCAACGCCGCTGTATTACGGACTGGGTTTTGACTGGAATTTGCTGATCCCGCTGATGCTGATTTTCATGGTGACATCGCTGGAAACCATCGGTGATATTACCGCAACCTCGGACGTTTCTGAGCAACCGGTCAGCGGCCCGCTGTACATGAAGCGCATCAAAGGCGGCGTTCTGGCCAATGGCCTGAACTCGATGCTTTCTGCTGTATTTAACACCTTCCCGAATTCCTGCTTCGGGCAGAACAACGGCGTCATTCAACTGACCGGCGTTGCCAGCCGCTATGTCGGTTTTGTGGTCGCGCTGATGCTGATCATCCTCGGGCTGTTCCCGGCTGTTGCGGGATTTGTGCAGCATATTCCTGAACCGGTACTGGGCGGCGCGACCATCGTGATGTTCGGTACCATTGCCGCTTCGGGTGTGCGCATTGTTTCCCGCGAGCGTCTGAATCGCCGCGCGATTATGATCATGGCGCTTTCTCTCGCCGTCGGTATGGGTGTTTCTCAGCAGCCGCTGATCCTGCAATTCGCACCGGACTGGCTGAAAACCTTTCTCTCTTCTGGCATTGCAGCGGGCGGCATTACTGCGATTGTTCTGAATCTGGTTTTCCCTCACGAGAAGTAAAAGCAGGATGTAATCCGCGTGCAACAGCGGCAGAGGGTCTGGAACCTCTGCCGCTTTTTATTGCCTCCATTTGGCTAACCTGTTGAGAAAATTCGCTGTTTGCGGCATAAACAAAGAATCTTTTTCCATTTTCCCGTTACAGGGCTCCAGACGATGAGATTTATCGGTAAAATTTTGCTGACGTTCGCCTTACTTCTGGTGCTGGCGATCGTGCTGGTGTACGTCCTATTACAAACCCGCTGGGCTGCTGGCTGGGTCAGCCGCTGGGTCAGCAATAACAGCGAGTACCGTCTCTCCGTGGAGAAACTCGACCATAACTGGTCGTCGCCGGGTCGGGTGACGTTAACCAATGTCATCTTCGGGCAGAAGAATCAGCCGGAAGTGCTGAATGCCGGTGAAGTTGATCTGGATTTAAGCTGGCGTCAGATCACCGAGCCACGCTTTTTCGATCGCGTCGTGCTGGTCAGCGGACGCCTCAATGTCAGTCCTTCGTCAATGAATTTGCCATTGCAGGCCAATACCCTGCAACTGAGTAAAATGGCGCTCACCGGCAATACCGCTGGCTTAGACATTCAGGGTCAGCAGATTAACGCCGGTATTTCGCCGTGGCAGCCAAAACCCAATCAGCTTTTAGGCGATAAGGCAGACTTCCAGCTGAGCGCCGCCAGCCTGACGGTCAACGGACTGCCGGCCGAAAATGTGCTGATTCAGGGCAACATCAATAATAAGAATCTGACGCTGAGTAATTTTGGCGGCGATCTGGCTCGCGGTCAGTTAACGGGTAAAGCGACGCAGGCCGCCGATGGCAGCTGGAACATAGAAAACCTGCGGCTGAGCAATGTGCGTCTGCAAACCTCCAAACCGCTTTCTGCTTTCTTCGACGACTTCCAGACCCTGCCAAAAGTGACTATTCAGCGACTTGATCTGATCGACGCGCGTTTGCAGGGAACAGACTGGGCATTCAGCGACGTTGATTTGTCCGTGCAGGATCTGACGCTCGAAAAAGGCGACTGGCAAAGTGATGACGGCGAAATCACCCTGAATGCGACGGATATGATTGATGGAAACCTGCATATTCAGGATCCGATCATCAGCCTCGACCTTTCGCCGCAGGGCATTGCGATCAAACAAGCTACGGCGCGCTGGGAGCGCAGTTTATTGCGCACGACCGGCAACTGGCTGCGCGCCAACAAACGCCTTCAGCTTGATGAAGTGTCTGTTGCGGGGCTGGAATACACCTTGCCGGAAAACTGGAAACAACTCTGGAATCAGGCACTGCCGGATTCGCTGTCTGAAGTCTTTATCAGCCGGTTCATTGCTAACCGGAACCTGATTATTGATATCAATCCGCAGTTCCCCTTCCAGCTGACTGCACTTGATGGCCTCGGCAATAACCTGTTGCTGGCGCGTAATCATCAGTGGGGGATCTGGAGCGGTAAGCTGAATCTGAATGCAAGTGAAGCCACATTTAACCGCAATGACGTGCGCCGTCCTTCCATCACCCTGGAGGCGAACGACCGTCAGGTGAGTATTTCTGAGCTGAGCGCCTTTACCAAAGAAGGATTGCTGGAAGCCAGTGCGACGGTTGATCAGCAGCCGCAGCGTCATTTCTCTGTGAAGATGACCGCCCGCTCAGTACCGGCGAATCAGCTGGAAAACTGGGGATGGCCACATGTGGCGCTGGAAGGTAACGCTAATATGCAGCTGAATCTGCAAGGACAGATGCCGGCAAACGTGGATTACAAACCCACGCTCAGCGGGACATTGCAGATAAACGGCAGCCAGACAATTGACCAGAGAATGGTAAACGGGTTGGTTTCCGGTACGCCAGCATCTGCTACTCCTTAATCCAGGCATCACCAAAAATGCAAAAGGCACCGCAATGGCGGTGCCTTTTATTTTGGGTAGAAACCAATCAGTTAATTTCAGGCTCCAGCGGTGCGCCGGGCGCGGCGGGCAATACCAGATAGGTGCCTTCAAACACCGCGCCGTCTGTCTCATCGCCGTATAAATTCACTTCGAGTTGCACGCGTGCTTTCCGCCCGCGAGCCAGACGGTCGAGATCACCGCGGACAGAGCCCAGGTCGGCAACGGCACGCGGCCTGCCGGTCACCGGCATGCTGTAACGGATATGCGCATCCGCCAGCACAATGGTGCCGCCCAGATGGCGCTCACGCAGCAGCAGCCAGATCAGCCCCCAGCCGGTCAGCGTTGCCAGCGAAAACAAACTGCCAGCGAACAATGTATGGTGCGGATTCTGGTTGCCCGTTTCCGGCATCGTGGTGACAAATCGCTGGCCGGTGTACTGACTGATACGTACGCCCATTTTTTCGCTGAGCGGGATGTGGTCATACCAGGCCTGCTGAAGCTGACCGCACCAGTCAGGGCGATGCAGAATATCATCCAGCGTTTCGATGGGTTTTATCATCAGGAAGTGGCGAACCGGCGTTGTTTGCGGCGTGGTGATTTCGCCCTGATTCACAAAGCCCAGTTTGGCAAAGAAATCCACGGCATCTTCGCGGGCGCTACAGACCACTCGTTTCACCCCTTCCTGACGCGCCACAGACTCCAGGGTCATCGCGACCAGCGTTCCCAGCCCTTTGTCTTGTACATTTGGATCAACCGCCAGAAAGCGGATAGAGGCTTCATTATCGGCATTGATATATAAACGGCCAACCGCCACCGGTTCGCCCTCCTCATCAACCACCATCTGGTGATGTGCGATGGAATCGTAGGCATCACGCTCTGAACCCTCCGGCTGATGCAACGGTTTACGCAGCATTTCCCAACGGAATCGGTAATAGGCGGCCAGTTCTTTTTCGGTCGTTGGTACTCTCAGATGATACATAGATGCTTTCTCTCCGGCGTTATGCCTTATAGATCAGACTTGTAGCCAGAAGGTCACCGGCCCGTCGTTCACCAGTGCCACTTTCATATCCGCTGCAAAGCGTCCGGTTTCGGTAGCAATGCCCTTTTCCCGGCACTGCCCGCAAAAATACTGATATAACCGCTCCGCTTCCTGTGGCTCAGCCCCGCGCGAGAACCCAGGACGCATGCCTTTTTGTGTGTCCGCCGCCAGCGTGAACTGCGACACCACCAGCAGGCTGCCACCGGCCTGCTGCACGTTCAGATTCATCTTGTCATTTTCGTCACCGAAGATTCGGTACCCGATCACCCGTTCACAAAGGCGTTTGGCTTTTTGTTCGTCATCGCCCTGTTCAACGCCCAGTAAAACCAGTAACCCCGGTCCTATCTGGCCACAGATTTCGCCATCGATCGTAACGCTGGCATTCAATACCCGCTGAATTAACGCAATCATACAAATCCTTCGGACTGATTATTCTTCTGCCCTATGTTGAGCAGACTGCAATTTTCTTAGAGAACGGTACTCGCCCAGCGTGACGGTAATTTCCGCCCCAAGAAGAACGATACACCAGCTGACATAGACCCAGAGAAATAAAATGGGGATCACCGCCAGTACACCGTAAATCAACTGATATGACGGGAAAAGCTGAATGTATAAGGTGAAGATTTTTTTACTCAACTCGAATAATACGCCGGAGACCAGTGCGCCGATCAGGGCATCTTTTGCCGGCACTCTGACCGTCGGGACTACCTGATAGAGCAGCCAGAATGTCACCCAGGAGATCAGCAAGGGCAGAATGCGCAGCGCGTGGTCGATCACCGAATGCACACCGCTGATGTTCAGCCAGTTCAGGGAGAGCAGATATGAGCTGACAGCCACGCTGGCCACCAGCAGAATTGGCCCGAGCGTTAACACCATCCAGTACACAGCGAAAGAAAACACAATCGGACGCGTGGTTTTGCTGTCCCAGATTTTGTTCAGCACGCTGTCTACCGAGGCTATCAGAAGTAGCGCGGTGACAATTAATCCACAGGTGCCCACGGCCGTCATTTTGCTGGAGTTGGCAACAAACTGTTCCAGATAGCGCTGGATAGTATTACCGGTCGCGGGCATGAAGTTGGAAAAGATGAATGTTTTCAGCTGCATGCTGATTTCTGAAAAAACAGGGAATAATGCAAAAAGTGAAAATACCACGGCGATCAGCGGCACGAGCGATAGCAAAGAGACATAGGCCAGATGGCCCGCCAGAAGCGTCAGGCCATCTTTATCCGAACGCTTTAAAAGCAGGCGCGTAAATTTCCACAACGATTTTAGGTAGTGGCTCAGTGCCCTTTTCTGCATCCTTACATCCTTCAGGAAAAGTATTTCGGTACCGTCTGGTTATCTTCTACCCATACAGCCTCAATGCCAGCATTCCGGGCGGCTTCGATATTTTCAGCAACATCATCAAAGAACACGGCCTGATCGGCGGTGAATCCTTCTTTCTCCAGAACATGCCGGAAAATTTCGGGCTCCGGTTTGCGCATACCCAAATTTTGCGAGAGGTACATCGCGTCGGTATTGGCTTCGATTTCAGGATAATGATGAGGCCAGAAATCCAGATGTAAGCGGTTGGTATTAGAAAGCACGACGACACGATGACCTTCTTCGCGCAGTTTCTGAAACAGGGCAATGACCTCAGGACGCAGACCAACAAACACCGCATGCCAGCCCGCACTGAATTGTTCAAAGCTTAGTGCGATACCCATTTCATGACATAAATCGGCAGCAAACTGTTCGTCGCTGATTTCACCACGCTCGTGTTTCTGGAACACCTCGCCCATTGAAAACCGCTCGGTCAGCGTCGCCAGCGGGGTGCCACTCAGATGGCTCCACACCCCCAGCACTCGTTTGAAATCAATATCAATAATGACGTTTCCCATATCAAAAATGTACAGCATTGCACGCTCCTGATTTCAAAGATGACAGTTAACTTTAGCGGTAAAACGTACAAGTGAACAGGGGCAACGCGACGGGGCGTAACGAACGGAGGAGAAAAAAACATAAAAAAAACAGGGTACCCGAAGGCACCCTGTTTCTGTGTAACGGCAAACGTTAAAGAAGATTAACCTTCTTTAGGACCACGCATTGCACGTTTACGATCGTTCTCGGTCAGGTGACGTTTACGGATACGCACAGACAGAGGAGTCACTTCGACCAGTTCGTCATCATCGATGAATTCCAGAGCTTGCTCCAGAGACATTTTGATAGCAGGAACCAGAGTCGTTGCTTCGTCAGTACCGGACGCACGCATGTTAGTCAGTTTCTTACCGGTCAGGCAGTTCACGGTCAGGTCGTTAGAACGTGAGTGAATACCGATGATCTGGCCTTCATACACTTCTGCGCCGTGGCCCAGGAACAATTTACCGCGGTCTTGCAGGCTGAACAGTGCGAACGCAACAGCTTTACCCTGACCGTTGGAGATCAGCACGCCGTTCTGACGCTGGCCGATTTCGCCCGGACGAACGTCATCGTAGTGGCTGAACGTGGAGTACAGCAGACCGGTACCGGAAGTCATGGTCATGAATTCGGTACGGAAGCCGATCAGGCCACGTGCTGGGATCAGGTAATCAAGACGGATACGACCTTTACCGTCTGGGATCATGTCTTTGACATCGCCTTTACGCTCACCCATGGCCTGCATAACAGAACCCTGGTGTTGCTCTTCGATATCCAGTGTCACGTTCTCGAATGGCTCTTGCATGCGGCCATCGATTTTACGGTTGATTACTTTAGGACGGGAAACCGCCAGCTCGAAACCTTCACGACGCATATTTTCGATCAGAACCGACAGGTGAAGTTCACCACGGCCTGAAACACGGAATGCATCAGCATCTTCAGTTTCTTCAACACGCAATGCAACGTTGTGCACCAGCTCTTTGTTCAGACGGTCAAGGATCTGACGTGAAGTCACATACTTACCTTCTTTACCACAGAACGGAGAGGTGTTTACGTTGAAGTACATGGTTACTGTTGGTTCATCAACGCTCAGCGCAGGCAGAGCTTCAACATTCGCCGGATCACAGATTGTGTCGGAAATGTTCAGTTCGCCCAGGCCGGTGATTGCGATGATGTCGCCCGCTTCAGCAACGGTGGCTTCGATACGCTCAAGACCCATGTGGGTCAGAACTTTACCGACTTTACCGTTGCGGGTTTTGCCTTCGCTGTCGATGACAGTGATTTGCTGGTTAGGCTTAACGGTACCGCGTTTGATGCGGCCGATGCCGATGACGCCAACATAGTTGTTGTAGTCCAGCTGAGAGATTTGCATCTGGAACGGTGCTTCCATCTCAACTTGTGGCGGAGATACGTGGTCAACGATCGCCTGGTACAGCGGGGTCATGTCTTCGGCCATATCGTTATGGTCGTTACCCGCGATACCCATCAGTGCTGATGCATAGATGATTGGGAAATCGAGTTGTTCGTCGGTTGCGTCCAGGTTTACAAACAGGTCGAAGACCTGATCGACAACCCAGTCAGGACGCGCGCCAGGGCGGTCAACCTTGTTGATTACCACGATCGGTTTCAGACCATTAGCGAAGGCTTTTTTGGTCACGAAACGGGTTTGCGGCATTGGGCCATCCATTGCATCCACAACCAGCAGCACCGAGTCGACCATTGACATCACACGCTCTACCTCACCGCCGAAGTCGGCGTGTCCTGGGGTATCCACGATGTTGATGCGGTAGTCTTTCCAATTAATGGCGGTGTTTTTTGCGAGGATGGTAATCCCACGCTCTTTCTCCAAATCGTTGGAGTCCATTACGCGTTCAGTGGCTTCTACACGCTCTCCGAAAGTACCGGATTGTTGCAGCAGCTTGTCGACCAGGGTGGTTTTACCATGGTCAACGTGGGCAATAATGGCGATGTTACGCAAATTTTCGATCACAGCTTTGCCTCAGGCATTAGAAATAGCGCGCTATTGTACACGTATTAAGCGAGGTTCTAAACAAGATCACAAGGATCTTGTTGAAACAACTTATGGATGGCTACTTTGTGATCCCTTTCACGGTGCAAAAAGACCACTGAACCATTATGACGCACCATTATAGTGCTTTCACTCTCACAGTTAGCACCATTTTAGTGCGAGAATTCCGTTATGGTGCATACTTGTCGAGTGCAAAAGCCCTGTAAAATGGCGTTGTTTGCATTTTCTCAAAGTTGGCACAGTTTTCGCTAATAGTTTTTAGAGTAAAAGTTTTTTAGGGTAAAAAATTTTTTACAGGGTGAAGAGCCTGACCAGACAAATAATAGCGCTGTTCAGTCTACACGCCAGTTCCAGTAAGGCTGTTATTTCCAACTAAAGACCAAAAATGGTTATTCGTTCCACGACGATAATGAGAAATTCGGGAGAACTAGTATGTCCGCTGAACACGTTTTGACGATGCTGAATGAGCATGAAGTGAAATTCGTAGATTTACGCTTCACTGATACCAAAGGCAAAGAACAGCACGTCACCATTCCTGCGCACCAGGTTAGCGCTGACTTCTTCGAAGAAGGCAAAATGTTTGACGGCTCTTCAATCGGTGGCTGGAAAGGCATTAACGAATCTGACATGGTCTTGATGCCAGATGCGAGCACTGCTGTTCTTGACCCATTCTACGAAGAAACTACCCTGATCATTCGTTGCGACATCCTTGAGCCAACCACGCTGCAAGGTTATGACCGCGATCCACGTTCTACCGCAAAACGTGCAGAAGATTTCCTGCGCTCTTCCGGTATTGCGGACACCGTTCTGTTCGGGCCAGAGCCAGAATTCTTCCTGTTTGATGATGTGCGCTTCGGCAGCAGCATCTCCGGTTCTCACGTCGCTATCGATGATATCGAAGGCGCATGGAACTCAAGCACCAAATACGAAGGCGGCAACAAAGGCCACCGTCCTGCAGTAAAAGGCGGTTACTTCCCGGTTCCTCCGGTCGACTCCTCTCAGGATCTGCGTTCTACCATGTGTCTGACCATGGAAGAAATGGGTCTGGTTGTTGAAGCTCACCACCACGAAGTGGCAACCGCTGGTCAGAACGAAGTGGCAACCCGCTTCAACACCCTGACTAAAAAAGCTGACGAAATCCAAATCTACAAATACGTGGTTCACAACGTGGCTCACGCATTTGGCAAAACTGCGACCTTCATGCCAAAACCAATGTTTGGCGATAACGGTTCAGGTATGCACTGCCACATGTCTCTGTCCAAGAACGGTAACAACCTGTTCGCTGGCGACAAATACGGCGGCCTGTCTGAAATGGCACTGTTCTACATCGGCGGTATCATTAAGCACGCTAAAGCAATCAACGCCTACGCTAACCCGACCACCAACTCCTACAAGCGTCTGGTCCCGGGCTACGAAGCGCCAGTAATGCTGGCTTACTCTGCGCGTAACCGTTCTGCATCCATCCGTATTCCACACGTATCAACGCCTAAAGCGATGCGTATCGAAGCACGTTTCCCTGATCCAGCGGCTAACCCATACCTGGCGTTTGCTGCACTGATGATGGCTGGCCTGGACGGTATCATCAACAAGATCCACCCTGGCGATGCGATGGACAAAAACCTGTATGACCTGCCACCGGAAGAAGAAGCAGAAATTCCAAAAGTTGCAGGTTCACTGGAAGAAGCCCTGAACGCACTGAACGAAGACCGCGAGTTCCTGACCCGTGGTGGCGTGTTCACTGACGACGCTATCGATGCTTATATCGGTCTGCGTAAAGAAGAAATGGACCGCGTGCGCATGACTCCGCATCCGGTTGAGTTCGAACTGTACTACAGCGTTTAATTTTTCGATTAAACCGGACTCAGCGCTCGTCTTCGGGCTGGCGCTGAGGGTAATACCCGACTGAAGGCCTGTGTTCACAAACCCTTCAGCGTCAAAATTAAGTAAGACGATTTATATTTGTTGCCGTGGAAACTTTCAGCCCATCTCCGGATGGGCTTTTTTCTCCACACTCTTTCCTGCTCAACCCCTCTGACCCGTGATTTCACCGGGTAGCGAGATAAAATGCACCAATCAGGTGCGGGAGACTGCGGTATGGCAACTGGCAAACTGCCCGATGCTGGGCAGATCCTGAATTCCTTAATCAACAGCGTTCTGCTGTTAGACGACGAATTGGCTGTGCATTATGCCAATCCGGCAGCTCAGCAGTTACTGGCGCAAAGTTCCCGAAAGCTTTTTGGCACCCCTTTGCCAGAACTGGTGGGATATTTTTCGCTGAACATCGAATTAATGCGTGAAAGTCTGACAGCCGGACAAGGCTTTACAGACAGTGAAGTGACGCTGGTCGTAGACGGCCGCGCGCATGTGTTGTCGCTGACCGCACAGATGCTGCCAGAAGGTTTCATTCTGGTGGAACTGGCGCCGATGGATAATCAGCGCCGCCTGAGCCAGGAACAATTACAGCACGCTCAACAGGTTGCTGCGCGTGATTTGATCCGCGGTCTGGCACATGAAATCAAGAATCCGCTCGGCGGGTTGCGTGGCGCAGCACAATTATTATCCAGAGCGCTGCCCGATCCGGCCTTGCTGGAATATACGAAAGTCATTATTGAGCAGGCTGACCGTCTGCGTAATCTGGTCGACAGATTGCTGGGCCCGCAACGTCCGAGCCAGCATGTGACACAAAGTATTCACCAGGTTGCGGAACGGGTTTGCCAACTGGTCTCGATGGAGAAGCCGGATAACGTTCAGCTGGTGCGGGACTATGATCCGAGCCTGCCTGAACTGGCGCACGACCCCGATCAGATAGAACAGATTTTGTTAAACATCACCCGCAACGCATTACAGGCGCTGGGGGAGGAAGGCGGCACAATTACATTACGCACGCGTACTGCTTTCCAGATTACGTTACACGGCGTGCGTTATCGTCTGGTGGCCCGTATCGATATTGAAGATGATGGCCCCGGCGTACCGGCGCATTTGCAGGACACCCTTTTTTACCCCATGGTCAGTGGCCGCGAAGGGGGCACCGGTTTGGGCCTGTCCATCGCGCGCAGTTTGATTGATCAGCATTCGGGTAAAGTTGAATTTAACAGTTGGCCAGGACATACCGAATTCTCGGTATTCCTGCCTATTCGCCAGTGAGGTTCTTATGCAACGAGGGATAGTCTGGATCGTCGATGACGATAGCTCCATCCGCTGGGTACTTGAACGTGCGCTCACTGGAGCCGGTTTGACCTGCACCACGTTTGACAGCGGCAATGAAGTGCTTGATGCCATTGCGACTCAAACCCCTGACGTTTTGTTATCAGATATCCGTATGCCCGGGATGGACGGTTTAGCGCTGTTAAAGCAGATTAAACAACGTCACCCGATGCTTCCGGTCATCATAATGACAGCGCACTCCGATCTGGATGCTGCAGTCAGCGCCTATCAGCAAGGTGCGTTTGATTATCTGCCAAAACCGTTCGACATTGATGAAGCCGTGGCACTGGTTGAACGAGCCATCAGTCATTATCAGGAACAACAGCAACCGGCACGCAGCCAGCCTGCGAGTGGCCCGACCGCAGACATTATCGGTGAAGCGCCCGCTATGCAGGACGTATTTCGCATCATCGGCCGTTTGTCCCGTTCTTCAATCAGCGTGCTGATTAATGGGGAATCCGGTACCGGTAAAGAGCTGGTCGCTCACGCCTTACACCGCCACAGCCCGCGCGCCAAAGCGCCCTTTATCGCGCTGAATATGGCTGCTATCCCGAAAGACCTGATTGAGTCCGAATTATTCGGCCACGAGAAAGGGGCGTTTACCGGCGCCAACACCGTCCGTCAGGGACGTTTTGAACAAGCCGATAACGGCACGCTGTTCCTCGATGAAATCGGGGATATGCCGCTTGATGTGCAAACCCGTCTGCTTCGCGTGCTGGCAGATGGCCAGTTCTATCGTGTTGGCGGTTATGCGCCGGTAAAAGTGGACGTGCGTATTATCGCTGCGACTCACCAGAATCTGGAGCTACGGGTTCAGGAAGGGAAATTCCGCGAGGATTTATTCCACCGCCTGAACGTTATCCGCGTCCATCTGCCGCCGCTGCGTGAACGTCGTGAAGACATCCCGCGTCTGGCACGTTACTTCCTGCAAGTCGCGGCTAAAGAGCTGGGTGTGGAAGCAAAAAACCTGCATCCGGAAACAGAAACGGCACTGACGCGATTGCCATGGCAGGGCAATGTGCGCCAGTTGGAAAACACCTGCCGCTGGCTCACCGTCATGGCGGCGGGTCAGGAAGTGCTGATTCAGGATTTACCCAGCGAACTGTTTGAGACCTCGGCCCCTGAAACCGGTGGTCAGAGTCTGCCAGACAGTTGGGCGACATTGCTGGCACAATGGGCAGACCGTGCGCTGCGTTCCGGTCATCAAAACCTGCTGTCAGAAGCGCAACCTGAAATGGAACGTACATTACTGACCACGGCGCTGCGCCATACACAGGGACATAAACAGGAAGCGGCACGGTTGCTGGGCTGGGGGCGAAATACCCTGACCCGAAAACTGAAAGAACTGGGCATGGAATAAAAGTCCTCGCACCAGACAGCAAAACAGCCGCTTATGCGGCTGTTTTTATTTGCAGAGCAGACTGTCAGATAACGCGGGAGAATTGTTGCTGGCGCACCTGACGTCGCAGATAAATATCAAAGCACATACAGATATTACGGATCAGCAAACGCCCGCGCGGTGTCACCTGAATATGTGTGCCACTCACCTCAACCAGCCCGTCTTCAGCCAGCGGCTTCAGCAGTGCCAGATCATCAGCAAAATAATCGGTAAAACGAATGTCGTAACGCTGTTCGATATCAGCAAAATTCAACTCAAAATGGCAGATCAGAGATTTAATGACATCACGACGAAGGCAGTCATCATTCGTCATTTCCAGACCCCGCCATAAGGCATGTCCCTGCTCTTCCACATGAGCGTAATAGGTTTTGATATCTTTTTCGTTCTGCGCGTAGGTATCGCCGAGCATGCTGATGGCCGAAACGCCCATTCCCAGCAAATCACTGTCGCCCTGTGTGGTGTAGCCCTGGAAATTGCGGTGCAATTTTCCTTCGCGCTGGGCAATCGCCAGTTCGTCTTCAGGGCGAGCAAAGTGATCCATCCCGATAAAGCGATAGCCGAAACCGGTCAGTGAAGCGATGGTTTCCTGCAAAATTTTCAATTTCTCTTCCGCGCCAGGCAAATCAGCATCTTTGATTTTGCGCTGAGCGGCGAACAATTTTGGCATGTGCGCATAATTGAACACACTCAGACGATCAGGGTTGAGCTCTGCCACACGCTGCAGCGTGTAAGCAAAACTTTCTGCCGTTTGTTTCGGCAGACCGTAAATCAGATCGATATTAGTCGAGTTGAAACCCAGCGCCCGGGCGCGTGCAATGAGGGCAAAGATGAAATCTTCATCCTGCTCACGGTTAACCAGAAGCTGCACTTCTTTGTTGAAATCCTGGACCCCCATACTCAGGCGGTTAAAGCCTTCGCTGCGCAGATGGTCAAGCACATCAAGCTCAATTTCACGTGGATCTACCTCCAGTGACATTTCCGCGTCGGGCAGGATATCAAAGTGTGCCCGCAGAAGGCCCATCAAACGGCTTATCTGCGCTTTATCGAGGTAAGTCGGAGTACCACCGCCCCAATGCAGCTGACTGACCTGACGACCTTTAAAGAGCGGTGCACGGTGACTGATCTCTTTTTCAAGCACGTTGAGATATTCTTCGGCTTTATGCTGCTGGCGGGTCACCAGTTTATTGCAGCCGCAGAAGTAGCAGAGCTTATGGCAGAAAGGAATGTGCACGTACAATGAGAGCGAGCGTGCCGGATAACGGGCAGCCGCATTTTCGAAAGCGGTATTATCGTAGCGTTCACTGAACTCAAGTGCTGTTGGATAGGATGTGTATCGCGGACCCGAATAATTGTATTTCTGGATCAGCGCTAAATCCCAGACGGTAGTCTGTTCTGACATGGGGTACTCACTCCTTCCGGCGTCGGATGCGACCGGTTCGCTTTACAGGCAGGCTTTGAGCCTGCCGTGCAAAGGTCGCTCTGCGCAAACGTGCTTTGGTTTTCGATAACCGGCGTAGTTTACCGAATAACCAAAGCAGATAACATGCAAAGAGTAAGGCTATTGCCGGGATGACCCAGCGCATAGCTTAGAAACCCTCTTTTGGATTTCCGCGCTTGAGCAACTGCATCATGTCTTCGTTTTTCACTTCTTCTTCGTCATCTTCATCTTCGCCGAGTTCGATGCCGAGGATTTCCATCAGAACGTCGATGCGATCAAGTGTCTGATCAACATAAGCCTGATCTTCTGCGCTTAATGCTTTGCCATCGTCGATGAGATCCAGCAAAGAATCCAGACGCTCATCATTTTCGAGTAACGTCAGTTCTTCTTCCGGTGTCATCTTAGGTTTTGCATCTTGCTTCGGCTGTGCGGCTTTTTTAGCTTTCGCTGCATTGTTCGTAACGGTCTCAACGATCAAAGGCACGGCTTTTTTGCTACCGATACGCGGATCGGCTTTTTTCGTGCCCGCGCCGCTTTGGTTCTGAGCCGCATCCGGATTGGCGCGTGAGCCTGCTTTATGGCCACGGCGCTTGTTGTCACGCTTGCGTTCGCGCGCTTCGATATCAAGCTCGACACGACTTTTCTTCTTCGTTTTAGCTGTCGCGGTATTGGCGCGCGGTGCTTTCGCTGGCTGTTTCATGGCATCTGCTCTTAGGTGTGTACATTTAGTATAGATTTGCGCCGGAATCTAGCAGAAAGCGGGCAAAGAAAAAAGGCAGCAAGGTAACCTTGCTGCCTTTTTCTTTCCTTCCTCAGAAGGATATTCATCAAATACTTTCCCTGTATAGCATCAACGTCCCGGTTTTTCCTTTGCCTTTCAGAGCCTCCGGCTCCGTTCATCCTTAAATCGCGATGCATTTCCCGTGATCCCTGAATGCAATTTTCGTCCCTGTTTCCGTTCTCGCCTTCACCGCGTAAGAAATACTTTACCCGACTGGCACAAAGGCTCAAGATACCCGCCAGCCGTCTTGTCGATTTCATAACGACATCAATTTTATCTTATTGAAATTGAATAACATTAAAAAATTCGGCGACAAAACAAGCGAAATAACCCGCATCATGAATAGCAAATGTCTTACATCATGAAGGCAATTTCCCCCGCCTTCATCTCTGTGGTCCCTTCGCCTCATCATTCGGATTTTAAAAACACGAACGCATCTCGGCTGTGTTGCAGTTATAATCGCCAGCCAGATACTCATGCCTCACGGAGACGCACGCTTTGACCAGCCAAACTTACAACTATCATATGACCCATTTCGTCATGAGCGCCCCGGATATCCGGCATTTGCCATCTGACGCAGGCATTGAAGTCGCATTTGCTGGTCGTTCAAACGCCGGCAAATCCAGTGCGCTGAATACCCTGACACAGCAGAAAAGCCTCGCGCGTACCAGTAAAACGCCTGGCCGTACTCAGCTCATCAACCTGTTCGAAGTGAAGCCGGGCATCCGCCTGGTCGACTTGCCGGGTTATGGCTACGCGGAAGTACCGGAAGAAATGAAGCGCAAATGGCAGCGCGCGCTGGGCGAATATCTGCAAATGCGTAACTCCCTCAAAGGTCTGGTTGTGTTGATGGATATCCGCCATCCGCTTAAAGATCTCGATCAACAAATGATTCAGTGGGCAGTTGATGTGGGTACGCCGGTCATGTTGCTGCTGACTAAAGCCGACAAACTGGCTTCAGGCGCACGTCAGGCGCAGATAAAAATGGTCCGTGAAGCGGTGAAAGAATTCATGGGTGATATTCAGGTAGAAGCATTTTCCTCACCGAAGAAAATGGGCGTGGATAAACTGAGTGACAAACTGAACACCTGGTTCAGCGAAATCCCGCCGGAAGTGCAGGAAGAAGAGCTTTCTAACGAAGGCGAATAGTAGCGCCCCGGGAACGGGGAAATGTAAGTAAAGAACAGAAAGGGGTGACCGCAAGGTTGCCCTTTTTTATGGGTATAACGCTATGAAAAATCCAATAAAAAACGCCCCAGACATAAATGCCTGGGGCGGCTAAAATATTCAGCCAAATCCGATTACGTGAAGTAAAAGGTCTGAAAGATAGAACATCTTACCTCTGTACCCTACGAGAGAAACTTTACCCTATTTTCTGACGGGGAAAAAGAACTTTTTGTAGTTTACTTACACAAAAATCGCGGATTATGCGATCACTCTCATGGTATGAGCACATAATCCTGTAGCTTAATTACAAAAAAAGCTTAATAACTATTCACTTAGTGAGCCTGATCCCAGTTTTCGCCAGTGCCCACATCTACTTTCAGTGGAACGGCCAGCGTCATGCTTGCTTCCATAAGATTACGGATTTTTTCGCTTGCCACTTCCACATCATCTTTATGCACTTCAAACACCAGTTCATCGTGTACTTGCATGATAATGCGAGCACGCGGCGCATCCGGTTGTTTCAGCCAGTCAGCGACGCTTATCATCGCACGCTTGATAATATCCGCAGCCGTTCCTTGCATCGGGGCGTTGATCGCTGCACGCTCCGCACCTTTACGGCGCATGGCGTTACTGGACTTAATGTCTGGCAGATACAGACGGCGACCATCCAGCGTTTCAACGTAACCCTGCTCAGACGCCTGAGTGCGGGTGCGTTCCATGTATTCCAGCACGCCCGGATAGCGCTCAAAGTACAAATCCATATAACGCTGGGATTCTTTGCGCGGAATATTTAGCTGGCGCGACAGACCAAAGGCGCTCATGCCATAAATCAGGCCGAAGTTAATCGCTTTCGCACTGCGGCGTTGCTCACCGGATACTTTCTCCAGCGGCGTACCGAAGACTTCTGCGGCAGTCGCGCGGTGGATATCTTTCCCCTCGGCGAACGCTTTCAGCAAACCTTCATCCTTAGATAAATGCGCCATGATACGCAGTTCAATCTGCGAGTAGTCGGCAGCGAGAATAATGTAGTCTTTCGGCGCGATAAACGCCTGACGGATGCGGCGACCTTCGTCATTACGCACCGGAATATTTTGCAGGTTTGGATCACTGGAAGATAGACGCCCGGTGGCAGTCACTGCCTGATGATAAGACGTGTGCACACGTCCGGACTGCGGATTGATCATCAATGGCAGTTTATCGGTATAGGTCGATTTCAGTTTTGCCAGACCACGATATTCAAGAATGACTTTTGGCAGCGGGTAATCCAGAGCCAGCTCAGCCAGAACTTCTTCATTAGTCGATGGCGCGCCACCCGGCGTTTTCTTCAGAATCGGTAATTTCTGTTTTTCATACAGAATGGCCTGCAATTGTTTGGTCGAAGACAGGTTGAAAGGTTCTTCTGCCAGTTCATGTGCCTTGTTTTCCAGCTCATTCAGACGGATAGCCAGTTCTTTTGAGTGGGCGGCGAGGATATTCTGATCAATCAGAACGCCAGTGCGCTCGATATGAGACAGCACAGGTACCAGCGGCATTTCGATATCCGTGAAAACAGTCTTCAGGGATTCGCTTTCCGCAATCCGAGGCCACAGTGCCTGATGCAATTGCAATGTTACATCAGCATCTTCCGCCGCATAAGGCGCCGCTTGCTCCAGCGCGATTTGGTTGAAGGTCAGTTGGTTCTTGCCTTTACCTGCGATCTCTTCAAAACTGACGGTCTTATGGCCGAGATAGCGATCGGCCAGGCTGTCCATATCATGGCGGCCAGATACGCTGTCGAGCACATAGGACTCGAGCATGGTATCAAAGGCAATGCCTTTTAATTCGATGTCATAACGCAGTAACACGCCGCGGTCGAATTTCAGGTTCTGACCCACTTTCAGCTGCTTTTCATCTTCGAGTATCGGCTTGAGCTGTTTCAATACTTCATCACGATCCAACTGTACCGGCGCATCCAGATAATCATGAGCAACCGGTAAATAGGCTGCTTTACCTGCTTCTGTAGCAAAAGATAAGCCAATCAGATTGGCGGTCAGCGTATCCAGACCATCCGTTTCTGTATCGAATGCAAACACCTCAGAGCCTTTCAGATAACCGATCCATTCATCCAGCGTCGCCTGATCCAAAATGGTGACGTAACCGTCCTGAGAAAGCTGGTTAGGTTCGATCACTGCTGCTGAAGTTGTGTCTTCAGCCTGTGCGCTTTTCTTCGCTGCTGCCGGCGCTTTACCTGCTGATTTTTTACCGCTCAGCCAGGTACCGGATTCAACATCAGCCAGCCAGCGTTTGAATTCATAGCGACCAAAAAGCTTGTGCAGTTCATCAGCATCAGGTTCAGAAACCGTCAGCTCTGCACAGGTTAAATCCAGCTTCACGTCAGTTTTAATGGTCGCCAGCTGGTAAGAGAGATAGGCGACGTCTTTATTATCAGCGAGTTTGGCGGCCATGGTTTTGGCGCCGCGGAAACTGAGTGTCGATACTTTATCAAGATCGGCATACAACGCATCAAGACCACCAATGCCTTGTAACAAGGCTTGTGCGGTTTTCTCCCCCACGCCCGGCACGCCTGGAATATTGTCCGAGGAGTCACCCATCAGGGCGAGGAAATCGATGATCAGCGAAGGCGGAACACCGTACTTCTCGACAACTTCATCTGGCCCCAGAATCGCGTTGTTCATCGTATTAATTAATGTCACGCCCGGTGTCACGAGCTGCGCCATATCTTTATCACCGGTGCTGATCAGAACAGCATGACCCGCCAGTTCAGCTTCGAGTGCCAGCGTACCGATTACGTCGTCCGCTTCTACACCAGAGACCACCAGCAAAGGCAACCCCATTGCTTTGACCATTTGGTGAAGAGGCTCAATTTGAGAGCGCAGGTCATCCGGCATCGGAGGACGGTGAGATTTATACTGTTCGAAAAGTTCGTCACGGAAGGTTTTGCCTTTCGCGTCAAAAACCACAGCGACATGGCTTGGTGTGTATTGCAGCAATAAACTGCGCAACATGTTAAGCACACCGTACATCGCACCGGTCGGTTCACCCGCAGAGTTGGTCAGCGGAGGAAACGCATGATAGGCGCGATAAAGGTAAGACGAACCGTCTACCAGGATTAAGGGGTTTTCTGCTATCTGGGCCATAACTCTTCTTTATTCGTGATCAGACATGCTCTAAGGATGCCATAGCCAGCGGGAAAGACGAACCTTGAGAGGGAAATTCATTGCGAAGTTGCGAGGGATCTCGAAGGATCATCCTGTGGATAACTTTGTGAATAGTTTTTATAGTAAATTATTATCTGATCATATCCGGAAAATACTCCAGAATTTTAACTACTGGTTTCATCAGGTTATCGGTTTTTTTATGAAATAGTCGTGTAATAGAAGCTTAATAGCTATTGTGGATAGTAATATTTACAGGAAACATTCCGGGCATAAATTATTTATATTTCATAGGGTACTCATTTTGGTTGTTATTTTTTTCAGAAAATATAACGCCAGCCCGAAAGCTGGCGCCGAGATCAGGAATTCTTATTTTTTGGTCGCTAAGAAATTGATCACATCAGAATATTGTTTGACATACATATCCATTGAGCTGGTATCAAGTCCGTCATTTTTAACCATGTATTTCCCATTCACAAATACAGAAGGGACGCCTTGCAGACCCAAATCAGCAGCGGCTTTTTCCTGCTGAACAACCAGTGATTTCACGACGAAGCTGTTAAGTGCGGCATCATAATCTTCGCCCTTAACACCCGCCTGAATAAAGACTTTACGGATATCATCAGCATTTTGTACCGACTGCTGTTTCTGCACAGCATCAAACATCAGCGGGCTGACTTTTTCTTCAACACCCAGAGCAATAGCCACAGCCCATGCCTGAGTTAGTTGCTTACCTAACGGCCCCAGGAACTCAACGTGGTATTTAGTGTATTTCACATCTTTTGGCAGGTTCTTACGGATGCTGTCAGAGACATGCCAGACTTGTTCAAACTGGTAGCAGTGCGGGCAATAAAATGAGAAAAACTCGAGTACCTGTGGCTCATTAGCTACGGTTTTATCTAAAGTAACGTATTGCGCGCCATCAGAAAATTGCGCTGCAGATACACTGAAGGCCATAACCATACCAACCAGTGCCAGGAATATCTTTTTCATATAAAGCCTATCTCCATTTAATTAAACTTGAACGTTAATCGTGACTCAATACATTGGCATCAGCCGTAAAGGAGGTGCCTGTAATTTCTTAATTTGCTCAGTGAAAGCCGCTATCTGACCACGCCAAAAATCTTCGTCCTGCATCCAGGGGAAGCTCTTAGGAAATGCAGGATCGTCCCAGCGACGGGCGACCCAGGCCAGATAATAAACCATGCGCATAGCACGCAGCGGCTCCATCAAAGACAGTTCACTGGTATCTAAATCAGCAAACTCTCCATAAGCTTCCAGCAAGATATCTAACTGAAGCCTTTGCTCACTTTGGTCGCCATGTAACAACATCCAGAGATCCTGGATTGCCGGACCATTACGGGCATCATCCATATCCACAAACAGCGGGCCATCTCGCCAGAGAATATTCCCCGGATGGCAATCCCCATGTAAGCGCAAAGGCTGCCAGTCGGTATGCCAGAATTCCCGGGTCGTCGTGATCAGTTTATCTGTCGCAGTTAAAAAAGGCTCTCGCAGGCTTTTGGGGATCAGAGGACACTGCGCCAGGACATCACGTGGTCGGGAAAGGTATTCATCGAGGCCAATTGTCGGGCGTGCGGTGAAGAGACTTTCACTGCCAACCTGATGGATACGCCCGAGGAATCGCCCCACCCATTCCAGCTGATCGAGATTATCTATTTCATACTGACGGCCACCGACGCTTGGAAACACGGTGAACATATAACCCTGGTAGTGATGAAGTGTATCTTTATTAATAGAAAGAGGGGCAACAGCAGGGATTTCAGCATCAGCCATATCACGAGAAAACTGGTGCTCTTCGTGGATTTGTTCTTCACTCCAGCGCTCCGGCCGGTAGAACTTCACTACATAACGTTTTCTGTCTTCTCCCAGAAACTGGTAGACACGATTCTCATAGCTGTTTAAGGCAGTGAGGCCGGACTCAGCAATCAGACCGATACTATCTAACGCATCAAGGATAAGATCCGGCGACAATGCCTGAAAATTAAAAGCAGAATTGTTCATAACTTCATTCGGGTTAGCCGCACAGAAAAGTGACAATGGGAAATAGTATCATCTATTTTTGGCGGTTCGCATGAAGTTCACATAAGTTTACATCAATCTTTAATCACGCCACGGGCACGTAAAAGTGCAGTTTTAAAGTCATCCTCATAATCTTTCTTTAAACCTGGGATTTCAGTCGTGCTGTCAGTTCCGCGCATTTTCAGGTGATAAATCAACATGTCATCACTCAGTTCTCCCAAAGGTCCCTGATAACCACATTCTGTCGCCAGCTTCTGAATAAACTCCATCAGGTTAAGATCGCAATCTTCTTTCCATGCAGGATGCAGCAGTTCGATCAACTCATTTACGCGATGTTCTTTCATGATATTCCCTTTCAACGTAGTTGCAGACCCTAAAAATAACAGGGTTATTTCTTCAGGGAAAGGACAAGCTGACCGGGTAACAGTTAAACCTGCCTGACCGCAAGGTAAGGCGTTACAATGAACGGAATATAGACATTTTTACAGGTAAATATTATGGGGCAGGATAACATTACCGGCGTGATTTTAGCGGGTGGTCGTTCGAGCAGGATGGGTGAAGACAAAGGGCTGGTCGAAATTAATGGTAAACCCTTATTTGAACATATTGCCGAAAGATTACGCCCACAAGTCGGAGATATTCTCATCAGCTGTAACCGAAACACGAAACGATATGGCCGAAATTTCCAGACGGTCCCTGACATTACACAGGATTTTCAGGGCCCCCTTGCAGGAATGCTTGCCGCATTATCTGCCAGTAAAACCGAGTGGGTACTGTTCGTTCCCTGTGACGTACCAGCCTTTCCGTTAAATCTTACCGAAGCCTTTTTAGCCAAAGCGGCCGGGCAACGGGCAGTTTTTGCCTGTGACCCTGAACGCGGGCATCCGACACTTTGTCTGCTGAACCGTAATCTGATTCCAGTACTGGAAACCTATCTCGCAAATGGCGACAGGAAATTAATGATTTTCTTTCATCAGATTGACGCAAAAGCAGTATTGTTCAACGAATCCACAGCGTTTTCCAATCTCAACACGCCTGAAGATGTGTCACATTGGAAAGCTAATCACCACGATATTTTAATATGATAACTCAACAAATTCCCTTGCTTGGGATCGTCGCTCACAGCGGAACAGGAAAAACAACATTGCTGAAGCAGCTTATCCCCTATTTGCGTCAACGTGGTATACGAACCGGTCTGATAAAGCATACACATCATGATGTGGATGTTGATACTCCAGGGAAAGATAGCTTTGAGCTACGTAAAGCGGGTGCGGACCAGACTATGGTTGCCAGCAGCAGCCGATGGGCATTAATGACAGAAATGCCCGAGCAGGATCATCTAAACCTAGACTATCTTGCGACGCGTTTTGACCGCAATAAACTGGATATGATCTTCGTTGAAGGGTTCAAGCATGAAGAGATCGACAAAATTGTGCTGCACAGGGAAGGAACAGGGGGAATATTGGAACAGTTAATTGATATTCATGCTGTTGCTGTGGCTAGTGATTGTCTATCAGAGACTATTTCAACGACAATTAGCGTCTTGAATATAAATAAGATAGAAGACGTTGGAGAATTTGTTATCAGGTGGCTGGAAAATCAGCAAAAACAGTAGTTTTCGATCTTCTGCCATTACCCAAATTTCCCATAGCAAAAAGCCCCGTACTTTCGTACGGGGCTTTCCACTTATTTGATGCCTGGCAGTTCCCTACTCTCGCATGGGGAGACCCCACACTACCATCGGCGCTACGGCGTTTCAC
>NZ_JAADJV010000009.1 GCF_011684115.1 Rahnella aceris
TTTTATCCGGTTGCCGCTGTTTTTAATCTTTCCGACCCGGTCACTTCGTGATGTTGTTCACGTTGTTCCCTGTCGATGGAGCGGCATTATAGGGAGTTCTCAGCAGGCCGCAAGGGCTAATTTTAAGAAAAAACACCGTTTGCTGCATTACACAGCAAACCCACTGCTTATACCGTGTTTTGCACAGATTTATCCACAGAGGCACAGGAATCTCAAATTTTGCGAGCGTCGCGCAATCGTTTTCGCTACAATTTCGCGCGTCAGTTTTCACTGCCCTTTAGGGGTAATAAATGAAAAGTCAGTCGCCGAAGGGAAGTTATCCAAGCTCAATCCCGCGTTTTTCTGCAAATTGCTCTATATAAAGAGAAGAAAAGCGTCATTGAATTCAGATAACGCTCTTTACTGCGACTCCAAAGCCAAGGATATAACCACCATGCAACAATCTCGTCCAATCCGCCGTGCCCTGCTCAGTGTTTCTGACAAAGCCGGTATCGTAGAATTCGCCCAGGCTCTGTCTTCGCGTGGCGTTGAATTACTTTCCACTGGCGGCACCGCCAGCCTGTTGGCGAAAGCCGGCCTGCCAGTCACTGAAGTCTCTGACTACACCGGCTTCCCGGAAATGATGGATGGACGCGTCAAAACCCTGCACCCGAAAGTTCACGGTGGCATCCTCGGTCGTCGCGGGAAAGATGATGAAATCATGGCACAACATTCCATTGCGCCAATCGACATGGTGGTCGTTAACCTTTATCCGTTCGCACAAACCGTCGCACGTCCAGATTGTTCACTGGAAGATGCGGTAGAAAACATTGATATCGGCGGCCCTACCATGGTTCGCTCGGCAGCGAAGAACCATAAAGATGTGGCGATCGTAGTAAAGAGCAGCGATTACGCTTCTATTATTGAAGAGATGGATGCCAACAACAGCTCGCTGACGCTGGCGACTCGTTTCAACCTGGCGATTAAAGCCTTTGAACACACCGCCTCTTACGACGGCATGATTGCTAACTACTTTGGCACGATGGTTCCGGCTTACCACGGTGATACTGAATCGGCTTCCGGCCAGTTCCCGCGCACACTGAATCTCAGCTATATAAAGAAACAAGATATGCGTTATGGCGAGAACAGCCATCAGAACGCTGCCTTCTATATAGAAGAGAACGTCAGCGAAGCTTCGGTTGCCACTTCTACCCAGCTGCAGGGCAAAGCACTTTCCTATAACAACATTGCGGATACCGATGCGGCTCTGGAATGTGTGAAAGAGTTTGCTGAACCGGCCTGCGTCATTGTCAAACACGCCAACCCTTGTGGCGTAGCTATCGGCGACAGCATACTGGCAGCTTATGAACGCGCCTATCAGACTGACCCGACCTCAGCTTTCGGCGGCATTATTGCCTTCAACCGTGAACTGGATGCTGAAACGGCAAAAGCGATCATCAGCCGTCAGTTTGTGGAAGTGATCATCGCACCATCGGTAAGTGCCGAGGCACTGACACTCACCGCCGCGAAACAAAACGTTCGTGTACTGACCTGCGGACAATGGGAAGGTCGCCAGAAAGCGCTCGACTTCAAACGTGTTAACGGCGGCCTGCTGGTTCAGGATCGCGATTTGGGTATGGTTGATACCGCTGATCTGCGTGTGGTATCCGAGCGCCAGCCGACAGAGCAGGAACTGACAGATGCCCTGTTCTGCTGGAAAGTCGCAAAATTCGTCAAATCCAACGCCATTGTGTATGCACGAGACAAAATGACCATCGGTATCGGCGCAGGCCAGATGAGCCGCGTTTACTCCGCTAAAATTGCCGGTATTAAAGCCGCTGACGAAGGCCTGGAAGTAGCCGGTTCCGTAATGGCTTCTGATGCCTTCTTCCCGTTCCGCGACGGTATCGACGCTGCGGCAGCGGTAGGTATTACCTGTGTTATCCAGCCAGGCGGTTCTATCCGTGACGATGAAGTGATCGCCGCGGCTAACGAACACGGCATTGCAATGCTGTTCACCGACATGCGCCATTTCCGTCATTAATTTTCTTTTAGCGGGTGCGATGCGCCCGCTCACCCGGAGTCTTCGAATGAATATTTTAATTATCGGTAACGGCGGGCGTGAACATGCACTGGCATGGAAGGCATCGCAGTCACCTTTGGCTGATAAAGTCTTTGTTGCACCAGGCAACGCCGGTACCGCGCTGGAGCCGTTGCTGGAAAACGTGGACATCGCCGCCACTGACATCGCCGGTTTGCTGGCTTTCGCTAAAAGTCATGACATCGGGCTGACGATTGTCGGCCCTGAAGCGCCGCTGGTGATTGGCGTGGTTGATGCTTTCCGTGCAGCCGGTCTGAAAATTTTTGGCCCGACGCAGGAAGCCGCGCAACTGGAAGGTTCTAAAGCCTTCACTAAGGATTTTCTGGCTCGTCATAACATTCCAAGCGCTGATTATCAGAACTTCACTGAAATCGAACCTGCGCTGGCTTATCTGCGCAGCAAAGGCGCGCCGATAGTCATCAAAGCCGATGGTCTGGCAGCAGGTAAAGGC
The DNA here is from genome assembly GCF_011684115.1 of Rahnella aceris. Lineage (NCBI taxonomy): Bacteria > Pseudomonadati > Pseudomonadota > Gammaproteobacteria > Enterobacterales > Yersiniaceae > Rahnella > Rahnella aceris. Next base: position 2,532 of record NZ_JAADJV010000009.1, read on the forward strand.
GTCATTGTTGCGATGACGTTGAAAGAAGCGGAAGACGCCGTTCACGACATGCTGGCGGGAAATGCTTTCGGTGATGCAGGTCATCGCATTGTTATCGAGGAATTCCTCGATGGCGAAGAAGCCAGTTTCATCGTCATGGTCGACGGCAGCAATGTGTTACCGATGGCGACCAGTCAGGATCACAAACGCGTGGGTGACGGCGACAGCGGTCCGAACACGGGCGGCATGGGAGCCTATTCTCCGGCGCCGGTCGTAACCGATGAAATCCATCAACGCGTGATGGATCAGGTCATCTGGCCGACTGTTCGCGGTATGGCGGCGGAAAATAACACTTATACCGGTTTCCTGTATGCCGGTCTGATGATTTCAGCCGACGGCCAGCCGAAAGTGATCGAGTTCAACTGCCGTTTCGGCGATCCGGAAACTCAGCCGATCATGTTACGTCTGCGTTCTGATCTTGTGGATTTATGCCTGGCCGGTGCTGAAGGTCGTCTGGGTGATAAAACATCTGAGTGGGATCCGCGACCGTCTCTGGGTGTCGTGCTCGCAGCCGGTGGCTACCCTGCTGATTATAAAACCGGAGACGTTATTCATGGCCTGCCGCTGGAAGAAGTGCCGGATGGTAAAGTCTTCCACGCAGGGACCCGTTTGCAGGATGAACGTGTGGTCACTAATGGCGGTCGCGTGTTATGTGTGACGGCATTGGGTAAAACGGTGGAAGCAGCCCAGGCACGCGCTTATGATTTAGCGAAAGACATTCATTGGGAAGGTAGTTTCTGCCGCAAAGACATCGGTTATCGCGCCATCGACCGCGAACGTAATCAGTAATTACATCTCACCCGACGATCAAAAAAGGCACGCTTCGGCGTAATGCCGGTCACTTAAGCATTTTTATGAATACAAATTCATTTTTGTGCTTCAAAGGATAATGAAGGAATCAGGCTTGTAGCGCTATTTTTCTTCATTGAAGGCCCAAATTCACGGGCCTCATTTCCTTAAGTGACCAGCATTACGCTTCGGCGTGCCTTTTCAATAGTGAAAACGGGATCACAGATCAGACTCTTTTGGTTCCCATTTACAGAAATCTTCATTGGCGACCAGCAACAGTTCGTTGCCTTGCGGAGCCGTCAGCCAGGCTAAGCCCAGATTATCGTTACTTCGGCTGGCCCGTTTCGCCAGCCAGACCTGTGAACGGACAGTCAGTGCCGGCGTCACCTGCTCGCCTGCGCAGGTCGTTATTAACCCTTTGCGCCAGCGTGCCTGGACCAGCCTGACATTCCCTGCCCGCAGCGCATTGCTCAGATCGAGGGTTTTTGACGCTTCATATTTATAGCGTTCGATTTCGTCTGACGATAACTTCTCGCGGCGCTCAGGGAGTTGTCGCTGCATAAAGCTAACGTTGCCACCCTCGTCAAAACGCAGCATGACACCCAAATCAGTTTTAGTCGCATGGGTTTCTTTAATCAGGTGCAATTGCCCCTGCTGGAATTCGTATCGGGTAATAATCGTATCGCCGCCGTAATAGGGGCTATAGACGTTGAGAATGGTTTGAGGCTCGTGCTGTGCGCTGTCTTCGCGCCAGAGCCGGTTGATACCTTGATCAGCGACATAGCCGCTGGCAAAGAATAACTCAGGACCTTTTTTAGAACTGCAACCCACCAGACCGAGCACCAGTAAACCTGCTACCAGTCCGGGGGTGATAAACTGAAGGGCCTTAAAGGCCCCCCCGCTTATTCTTTTCACTGCAAGCAATTACTTAACAGCGTCTTTCAGAGCTTTACCAGAAACGAACGCAGGCACGTTTGCAGCTGCGATTTTGATTTCTTTACCAGTCTGTGGGTTACGACCAGTACGCTCGTTACGATGATTTACCTTGAAAGTCCCGAAACCAACTAATTGTACAGCATCACCTTCTTTCAGAGACTCGGTAATAGCAGACAGGGTAGATTCAAGAGCAACTTTGGCCTGTGCTTTGGAAAGATCAGCTTTGTCCGCAATTACATCAATCAGTTGAGTCTTGTTCATAAGTTATCCTTTACAGTGTGTTTATCGTTTGCAAAGCATCAAGTGCGACGGATATGCCGATTGACAGCACCCTCCTGCATACACGCACCGATAGCCACTTTTTTTACGCCCCCCAAATGTAGACCAGACAGGGTGCGGATGTGAAGCCTTAAGGCACGACAAATCAGGCGTTAAATCACGTTTTCTTGCCTTATTGCGCTAAATTTATGCCAATGTTACTGACAGCAGCTTCACGCAGGTCAGAACGTAACCCTTTTATTAATTCCAGGTCACGCTCCTCACAGTCAGCCAACAGGCGAAAAATCTCCCATTGGATGTCCCATTCTTCTTCAACGGCAGGAATGACTTTGAGTTCTTCATCGGTCATTTCTTTCCCGGCCTGAGTCATTTCCAGCATCGCGACAGTACGAATTGACGTCTCACTGACGGCAACCGCGTGAGACAGCGTTTCGCCACTCAGACGCGAATGAATCAGTTCGCCTAATGCAATACACGCATCAATGGCCGGATAAACCCCATAGATGTCGTAATCATCAGAAGAAGGCACCGCTTCCTCCAGTTTTTCGAGCTGTGAGTCAAAATTGACCTTGGCGTCTTTTACCACCAGCGTTTCCCAAATTAAATCCAGGATGCGGCGGTAAAGCTGTGGTTCGCCAAACCCGGTTTCCAGGCAAAATGCCTGATAGTTCGGATACATGCGTTCACACAAGCTCGCCATAAACGTCACGTGTTGCCAGCTTTCCAGCTTTTCGAGACGTAAATGAATTGGATTACGTAACATGAGTTGATCTCGTTAACTTTTCTGCGCGGGAGTTTACCTGAAATAAATCAATATCCCTATTCCTTGATTCCTAAAGATCATCACTCAACCGTTGCCAGCGTTGAAACGCCGCCCGGTTTGATGCCACAGCATCCGCCCAACGGGTAGGCTCCGGCAGACGATATTGTCTTATGCACTGTTCGACCCAATAAAACGATGAATCCATGCTGATACGATTACCGGGTGAGATGAATAATGGATTACAGCGTAGCTTGCTGCGCCACACCCAGCCAATCTGTTCATCCCCTTCGTACAGCGCCTGGCGGCTGTGTAGTTCATCGCCTAATGGCAGGAACTGACCGCATAGACGGCTTTTCGCCACACCAATCGTCGGCACGTCGATCATCAGACCAAAGTGACTGGCAACGCCGAGACGGCGCGGATGCGCGATCCCCTGCCCGTCGACAAAAACCAAATCAGGCTGCAATGAGAGTTGCTGCCAGGCTTGCAGCAGTGCGGGAAGTTCGCGGAAGGAAAGGAAACCGGGAATGTACGGCATAACAGTGGGAATGCGGGCAATCTGATATTCCACCAGTTCCAGCGTTGGGTAGCGCAAAACAGCCACCGCCGCACGTGTCACCTCACCGCCCTGTTCGAAACCGACATCCACTCCCGCGATCAACGCGGGAGTGGTAAATCCTGGCGGATCCTGCAGTTCGATCTGATCTGCGAGGATCCGTTGTTCTTCACGTAAAGCACGGGTATCGATCATACCGGGATTTCACTCGTGATATTGCCGGGACAGGCTATGCACCGCTTCCACAAAGGCACCCGCATTTTCCGGCGGGACATCCTGATGAATGCCGTGGCCCAGATTGAACACATGACCATTGCCTTTGCCGAAACCGGCCAGAATGGTCTCCACTTCCTGTTCTATACGCACTGGCGAGGCATACAACATTGAAGGATCCATGTTGCCCTGAATCGCGACTTTGTCACCCACACGACGGCGTGCATCGGCAATATCGGTGGTCCAGTCCAGACCCAGCGCATCGCACCCCGTTGCGGCCATCGCTTCCAGCCACTGACCACCGCCTTTGGTAAACAGAGTCACCGGCACACGACGTCCTTCGTTTTCACGGATCAGACCATCAACAATTTTGTGCATATAGTTCAGGGAGAATTCGCGGTAATCGCGAGGAGTCAACACGCCGCCCCAGGTGTCAAAAATCATCACAGACTGGGCGCCAGCTTTGATCTGTGCATTAAGGTAAAGAATGACGCTGTCTGCCACTTTATCGAGTAACAGATGCATAGTCGCCGGATCGGCGTACATCATCTTTTTGATTTTGGTGAAGGCTTTACTGCTGCCCCCTTCTACCATATACGTCGCCAGCGTCCACGGGCTGCCGGAGAAACCGATAAGCGGCACTTCACCTTGCAGGTTTTTACGGATGGTACGCACGGCATTCATGACATACCCGAGTTCCATTTCAGGATCCGGAACCGGCAGTTTTTCGACATCGGCACGATTCGTCAGTGGTGAAGAAAAACGCGGGCCTTCACCGGCTTCAAAATAGAGCCCCAGCCCCATCGCATCAGGAATGGTCAGGATGTCAGAGAACAGGATCGCCGCATCCAGCGGATAGCGACGAAGCGGCTGCAAAGTCACTTCACAGGCCAGCTCGGCATTCTTGCACAGCGACATAAAATCACCGGCTTCAGCGCGGGTTGCTTTGTACTCCGGCAAATAACGACCAGCCTGACGCATCATCCAGACCGGTGTAATGTCCACTGGCTGACGTAACAAAGCACGCAGGTAACGGTCGTTTTTCAACTCATTCATTCTTGCTCTTTCCTTCAGTATTCGGGCCGCCCGACAATCATCTGACAGCATTCTATCACGTAAAATCGCCTCTACTCTTCGTGTTCGGCACGACAAAGGGCAACGGTGTCTTCAATCAGGCGGCGCGCAATCGTCCCGGGCGGTGGCAACTGCGGCAATGCATCAAAGCGATACCAATTCGCGTTAAGCAACTCTTTCGGGTCATGCTGTATGTCGCCACTGTCGTAATCCGCCATAAATGCCATCATCAGCGAATTGGGGAACGGCCAGGGCTGGGAACTGATGTAACGGACATTTTTCACCCGGATGTTACTTTCTTCCATCACTTCACGTGCCACAGTTTCTTCCAGCGTTTCTCCGACTTCCACGAAACCCGCCAGAACCGTGTGAATACCATTACGATGGCGGACATGCTGCGCAAGCAAAATCTCATCCCCCTTACGGATAGCCACAATGATGCAGGGCGCAATCTGCGGATAATAGCGTTCGCGACAGTGCCCGCAGAGTGCAGCCCACTCGGTTTTGCTGACGTGCATTTCATGTCCGCAGTAACCGCAAAACTTGTGAGAACGGTAAAACTCTGACAACTGCACACCACGCCCGACCAACTGGAATAATCCGCGATCCTGATCCAGCAACTGACGGGCGGAAACCATATGGTTTGGCATCGTCTGACGAACCAGCCAGACAGGTTCGCCCTGCCATTCGCCGATCTGCCGCGCTGTTTTACCGGTCAGAGAAAATTGTGCGGCGCTGCCAAACGGCAGTTCACCCTCAGGCAGCCATAGCTTGCCTTCCTGGCTGATGATCCACCAACCGTTGTGTTGCTCAGTAATCTGTAATTCCATAATTGTTGTTGCATAACCTCGTCGGGACTGACAATCTGAGTAAGATATTTACATATTAGTAACTTTTGGTTACTTTTTTTGTCGCTCACGGAGTCAACCATGCTAAATCGTCTGGAAAGACTGACCCAACGCGTTGGTGGCAGTAATGAGTTAGTGGATCAATGGCTGCACGCACGCAAAGAACTGCTGGTTTCGTACTGCACTTTCGTCGGTCTGAAACCCAATAAAGAAAAACATACACCTTTGAATGAAAAGGCGCTGGACAGTTTTTGCCATCATCTGGTCGACTATCTTTCTGCCGGGCATTTTCATCTCTATCCACGCATCATTGAAGAAGTCGATGGCGCAGGCAGCCCGAAAAAAGTACAGGCGGCAAAAATCTACCCTGCTCTGGAGCTGAATACTGAAGCTATCATGGCTTTCCATGACAGTTACACAGAAACTGATATTGACGATGACAATGCTTTCGCGTTTCACTATGCATTATCGGATATCGGTGAGGCATTAGATGCCCGTTTTCAACTGGAAGATCAATTAATTATCATGGCTTTTGAGCCTGCCCCGGAGAGTGTGCCACCTTCGGAAAATGAGCCTGATCTCGCCAGACCGGCTTAACACGTTGCCACAATAAAACCCTGCTCAGGGTTATGGTTTTACTTGTAGTTTAAAAAAACGCCTCCTATATTGAGGCTTCTTGTCGGAGTGCCTAGCGCATAATTTTCTGTTGAGAATTACGCCAGGCTGAGACCGTTAATTCGGGATCCGCGGAACCTGATCGGGTTAGTACCCGCGAAGGGAACAAGAGTAATGTTATGCGTTCAGCGCAATCAGGCATCTGCCTGCATAAGGCCGCCCGTGCTGCACCGCCCATTTTTACTCCTGCCGTAAACCTCCTGACAAGCAATTTTCCATCACGTTTTTTTGCGAGGAATTTGCTATGTCGAGTACCCAAAAACCCGTTATTTCTGAAAAGAAACCGTCAAATCGCCGTGAACAACGCGCGCAGGCACAATCGTTTATCGACAGCTTGCAGGGCGAAGCTTTCCCCAACTCCCGGCGTATTTATCTTGAAGCTGACCGCGAAGATATCCGCGTGCCGATGCGTGAAATCCAGCTCAGCCCGACGCTGGTCGGCGGCGGCAAAGACAATCCGCAGTTCGAAGAAAACGAAGCAATTCCTGTTTACGACACCGCCGGACCTTACGGTGATCCGGCGGCAGTTATCGACGTGCATACCGGTCTGGGAAAATTACGCGCCCGCTGGATAAACGAGCGTGCGGACACGCAGGAACTTTCACAGGTCAGTTCCGGTTTTACTCAGCAGCGGCTGGCGGATGACGGGCTGGACCACCTCCGCTTCGAACACCTGCCGCGCCCGCGCAAAGCCATTGCGGGTAAAAATGTCACGCAACTGCATTACGCCCGCAAAGGCATCATCACACCTGAGATGGAATTTATCGCCATTCGCGAAAATATGGGGCGTGAACGGATCCGCGGCGAGGTTCTGCGCCAGCAACATCCCGGCGAAAGCTTTGGCGCGCATCTGCCCGCCAGTATCACTGCAGAGTTTGTGCGACAGGAAGTGGCTGCCGGGCGCGCGATTATTCCCGCCAACATTAACCACCCTGAATCAGAGCCGATGATCATCGGGCGTAATTTCCTGGTGAAAGTGAACGCTAATATCGGCAACTCGGCGGTGACATCTTCCATCGAAGAAGAAGTGGAGAAACTGGTGTGGTCGACACGCTGGGGCGCGGACACCGTAATGGATCTCTCCACCGGACGTTATATACATGAAACCCGTGAATGGATCCTGCGTAACAGTCCGGTACCGATCGGCACCGTGCCGATTTATCAGGCCCTGGAAAAAGTGAACGGTGTGGCCGAAGATCTGAACTGGGAAATATTCCGCGATACATTGCTTGAACAGGCCGAGCAAGGCGTCGATTACTTCACCATTCACGCCGGTGTGTTGCTGCGTTATGTGCCGATGACCGCCAAACGCCTGACCGGGATCGTGTCGCGCGGTGGTTCGATCATGGCGAAATGGTGTCTGTCACATCATCGCGAAAGCTTCCTGTTTGAGCATTTCCGCGAGATCTGTGAAATCTGCGCCGACTATGATGTCTCGCTTTCATTGGGCGACGGCCTGCGTCCGGGTTCGATTCAGGATGCCAATGACGAAGCGCAATTCGCCGAATTACGCACACTGGGCGAACTGACCAAAATTGCCTGGGAATACGATGTTCAGGTGATGATCGAAGGTCCGGGACATGTGCCGATGCAGATGATCCGCCGCAACATGACCGAAGAACTCGAGCAGTGTCACGAAGCCCCGTTCTATACCCTCGGTCCGCTGACTACCGATATCGCGCCGGGTTACGATCACTTCACGTCCGGTATTGGCGCCGCGATGATTGGCTGGTTTGGCTGCGCCATGCTCTGTTATGTCACGCCGAAAGAGCATCTGGGCCTGCCGAACAAAGAAGACGTTAAGCAGGGTTTGATTACCTACAAAATCGCAGCACATGCTGCCGATTTAGCTAAAGGCCATCCCGGTGCCCAAATCCGCGATAACGCCATGTCAAAAGCGCGTTTCGAATTCCGCTGGGAAGATCAGTTTAATCTGGCTCTCGATCCGGCAACGGCACGCGCCTACCACGATGAAACGCTGCCGCAGGAATCCGGCAAAGTTGCACACTTCTGCTCGATGTGTGGCCCGAAATTCTGCTCGATGAAAATCACTCAGGAAGTTCGCGATTACGCCGCTGCGCTTGAAGCCAAAGCCCAGCCAATAGAACTCGTTGAATCCGGTATGGCGCAGATGTCTGCCGAATTCCGTTCGCGCGGCGGTGAGCTTTATCACCCGGCCGATAACCTCAGTTCGGAGAGCAGCAAATGAATCCGTCCTCTCAATCCTTTCCTGCCGTTCCATTCCACCTCGGTTTATATCCGGTCGTTGATACCGTGGAATGGATTGCCCGTCTGCTGGACGCGGGCGTTAAAACACTGCAACTGCGTGTGAAAGATTTGCCTGATGAGCAAGCCGAGCCAGCAATTATTGATGCCATCGCGCTCGGTAAAAAATATCAGGCCCGGTTATTCATCAACGATTACTGGCGTCTGGCGGTCAAGCATCAGGCGTATGGGGTGCATTTGGGTCAGGAAGATCTGGATACTGCCGATCTTGAGGCTATCCGTCAGGCCGGCTTACGGCTGGGCGTTTCCACGCATGACGATGCTGAAATGGCACGCGCTGTCGCGGTGAATCCTTCGTACATCGCCCTCGGCCATATCTTCCCGACGCAGACCAAAGATATGCCTTCGGCGCCGCAAGGGCTGGCAGAACTCACCCGACATGTTAAGAAGCTCGATGGCAGCTTTCCGACGGTGGCCATTGGTGGGATCAGCATCGACCGCGCGGCGTCGGTTCTCGACTGCGGCGTCGGCAGTATAGCCGTCGTCAGTGCCATTACTCAGGCGGCGGACTGGCGTGCAGCGACGGCACAACTGCTGGCCTTATGCGCCAGCAAGGTGCCGCAAGATGCTTAACGATGCGGCTTTTATGCGCTACAGCCGCCAGTTGATGCTGGAGGAATTCGGTCCGCTGGCACAGGAAAAATTACAGGCGGCGAAAGTACTGATTGTCGGCCTTGGTGGCCTCGGCTCTCCCGCAGCCTTGTACCTGGCAGCAGCAGGCGTAGGTAAGCTGATTCTGGCCGATGACGATCAATTGCATATCACCAATCTTCAGCGGCAAATCCTCTACCGTACGGCAGATCTCGATCAGCCCAAAGCCGTTCTGGCAAAGCGTGAACTGCTGCGCCTGAATCCGCTTTGCGAAGCGGTGGCCATCACGGAACGTCTGTCGGGAGAAGCATTGACCCGTGCCGTATCGGACGCCGATATCGTTCTGGATTGCAGCGATAACATGGAAACCCGGCATGCAGTTAATAAAGTTTGTGTGGATGCCGGTAAAACCTTGATCAGCGGCAGCGCCGTCGGATTCAGCGGACAACTTCTGGTTATTGAAGCCCCTTACGCTCACGGTTGTTACGCCTGTTTATATCCGGATCAGGAAACCGTACAGCGCAACTGCCGTACATCCGGCGTGCTCGGCCCGGTGGTCGGTACCATTGGTACATTGCAGGCACTGGAAGCGCTGAAGATTCTGGCTGGTCTGCCTTCTGTACTGAGCGGCAAATTACGTCTGTTCGATGGAAAAACGCAAAACTGGCGTTCACTGCAACTCACGCGTTCATCTGCCTGTGCCATCTGCGGAGGCCACGTGTGAACATTCTGGTCAATGATGAACCACACCAATTCAGTCAACCGCTCACGTTACTAAACCTGCTCAATTTGCTGGCGTTAAACCCAGCAGGCAGCGCACTGGCGGTTAACCAGGTCATTATCCCCCGTGATAACTGGCCAGCTCATTTACTGGAAGACGGTGATGAGATCTTGCTCTTTCAGGCGATAGCCGGAGGCTGACATGTTAAAAATTGCTGATACCACATTCACGTCGCACCTTTTTACCGGAACAGGAAAATTCGCCAGTCCGGCGTTGATGCAACAGGCGCTTGAAGCATCTGGCTCTCAGCTGGTGACTATGGCGATGAAACGCATCGATCTGCGTCGCGGAGGTGATGATATTCTGTCTCCTCTGCAACAGCTCGGCATCCGTTTGCTGCCCAATACATCGGGCGCTAAAACAGCTGAAGAGGCAGTATTTGCCGCACAACTGGCAAGAGAAGCACTGGGCACAAACTGGGTGAAACTTGAAATTCATCCCGACGTAAAATATCTGCTGCCCGATGCCGTTGAAACATTGAAAGCCGCAGAGATTCTGGTGAAACAGGGATTTGTTGTTTTGCCGTATTGCAGCGCAGATCCGGTGCTGTGTAAACGTCTGGAAGAAGCGGGCTGCGCCGCCGTCATGCCGCTGGGTGCGCCGATCGGTTCCAATCAGGGGCTGCAAACCCGTGATTTTCTGCAAATCATCATCGAGCAGGCTCGCATTCCGGTCGTTGTTGATGCTGGCATTGGTGCACCAAGCCAGGCCGCTGAAGCGCTGGAAATGGGGGCCGATGCCGTGCTGGTCAATACGGCGATTGCTGTCGCAGGTGATCCGGTTGCTATGGCAACGGCATTCAGGCTGGCCGTTCAGGCTGGGATTATCGCCCGTCAAAGCGGATTAGGCGGCAGACAACGACACGCCAGCGCATCCAGCCCGCTGACCGGTTTCCTCAATACCTCGCAGGTGTTGTCATGAATAACTTCACAGATGTGTGGTCAACGCTGGACTGGGATGATATTTCACTGCGTATCAATAGCAAAACATCCCGTGATGTCGAACAGGCGCTCAGCCGCAACAAAATCAGTCGTGAAGATTTCATGGCATTGATTTCTCCCGCCGCGCTGCCTTACCTGGAACCGATGGCGCAACGCGCGCAACAACTCACGCGCCAGCGATTCGGCAATACGGTGAATTTCTTCGCGCCATTGTATTTATCCAATCTTTGCGCCAACGAATGTACGTATTGCGGCTTTTCGATGAGCAATAAAATCAAACGTAAAACGCTGGACGAAGATGAAATCAGGCGGGAATGCGAAGCGCTGAATGCGCTGGGTTTCAAACATCTGTTGCTGGTCACCGGCGAACATAAGGGAAAGGTCGGCATGGACTATTTCCGCCGTCATTTCCCCGCGATCAGAAGCCATTTCGATTCACTGATGATTGAGGTTCAGCCGCTGCAACAGGAAGAATATGCTGAGCTGAAAACGCTGGGGCTGGATGGCGTGCTGGTTTATCAGGAAACCTATCACGCGCCTACCTATGCTTTGCATCATCTTCGCGGACAGAAACAGGATTTCTTCTGGCGGCTGGAAACACCAGACCGGCTCGGGCGTGCGGGAATCGACAAAATCGGTTTGGGGGCGCTGTTCGGACTTTCTGGCAACTGGAGGACTGACAGCTATATGGTGGCCGAACATTTGTTGTATCTGCAACAAACCTACTGGCAAAGTCGCTATTCGGTGGCGTTTCCAAGACTGCGACCTTGTACCGGTGGCATCGAACCGGCTTCCCTGCTGGAAGAAAATCAGCTGTTACAACTGATTTGCGCTTTCAGAATGCTCGCGTCGGATGTCGAGCTCTCACTGTCGACACGCGAATCCCCCTATTTCCGGGATCACGTTATTCCGCTGGCGATCAACACTGTCAGTGCAGGATCTAAAACACAGCCCGGTGGCTATGCCGATAATCATCCTGAACTTGAACAATTTGCACCGCACGACAACCGTTCACCTCAGCACGTAGCGAACGCATTGACCCGAGCCGGGCTACAACCGGTCTGGAAAGACTGGGACAGTTTTTTGGGGCGCGTCTCGCAGGAAAATGTCGCCGGATGGCAAACAAGTAAACTCTCAGGAATGCAGATTCCATAAAGTAATTTTGCCCCTCGCACCAGCAGGCCAGGAGCATTAATGTGCTTTTGCCACTGCATATTCGCAACTGGCCGGCGCCACTCATCCCGGCGCTGCTTCCAAATAGCCGGAACAGGTTATCGTCCAGTTCCCTGTTCCGGCTCCTCTTTTCAGATCGTTTCAACTCGCACACTTCAGGCAAAAAAAAACCGCTCCCGAAGGAGCGGTTCTATGCGTTTCGACAGAAGACGATTAATCGTCGCTGTTACCGAAACCTGCGTTCAGCAGTTCAGCCAGGTTAGCCGTTGCTTCATCCGCGCTGACTTGCGGTACAACTGGCACTTCGCCTTGTGCTTTACGGCGTGCACGATCCTGGTGATAAGCGTAACCGGTACCGGCTGGGATCAGACGGCCAACGATAACGTTCTCTTTCAGGCCACGCAGTTCATCACGTTTACCCGCAACAGCGGCTTCGGTAAGAACGCGCGTGGTTTCCTGGAACGACGCTGCAGAGATGAAGGATTCGGTCGCCAAAGAGGCTTTGGTGATACCGAGCAGATCACGGGTAAAGGTCGCCGTGATTTTGCCTTCAGCTTCCAGCTGGCGGTTAGCGATTTTAACGCGAGACATTTCTGCCTGCTCGCCTTCCAGGAAGTCAGTGCCACCAGCGCTAACGATGGTGCCTTTACGCAACATCTGACGAACGATAACTTCGATGTGTTTATCGTTAATCTTAACGCCTTGCAGACGGTAAACTTCCTGCACTTCGTTGGTGATGTAGCGGGTAACCGCGTGAACACCACGTAAACGCAGAATGTCGTGCGGAGACTCAGGGCCGTCAGATACGACGTCACCACGTTCCACAACTTCGCCTTCGAACACGTTCAGCTGACGCCATTTAGGAATCATTTCTTCGTAAGCATCGCTGCCATCCAACGGAGAAATTACCAGACGACGTTTGCCTTTGGTTTCTTTACCGAAGGAGATGATCCCGCTGATTTCAGCAAGGATTGCAGGCTCTTTCGGACGACGTGCTTCGAACAGATCAGCAACGCGTGGCAGACCACCGGTGATGTCCTTGGTACCGCCGGATTCCTGAGGAATACGCGCCAGGGTGTCACCAGAGTGGATCTGAGTACCATCTTCCAGCTGAACAATCGCTTTACCAGGCAGGAAGTATTGAGCAGGCATATCAGTACCTGGGATCAATACGTCGTCGCCTTTAGCATCAACGATTTTCAGTGCAGGACGCAGGTCTTTACCGCTACCGGTACGCTCTGCAGAGTCCAGAACCACCAGAGAAGACAAACCGGTCAGGTCGTCGGTCTGGCGGGTAATGGTCTGAGTATCCACCATATCGGCAAAGCGAATGAAACCACTCACTTCACTGATAACTGGCATGGTGTGCGGATCCCAGTTAGCCACGGTTTCGCCGCCGTTAACAGATGCGCCATCACCTTTGCCCATCACGGAACCGTAAGGCACTTTATAGCTTTCTTTGGTACGACCGAATTCGTCGATCAATTTCAGCTCAGTGTTACGGGAAGTGATAACCAGTTTGCCGTTAGAGTTGCTAACATGCTTGTGGTTGCTCAGCTTAATGGTACCGGTGTTCTTAACCTGAATGCTGGATTCTGCTGCCGCACGAGATGCCGCACCACCGATGTGGAACGTACGCATCGTCAGCTGGGTACCCGGCTCACCGATGGACTGTGCTGCAATAACACCGATCGCTTCACCTTTGTTGATGATGTGACCACGTGCCAGGTCGCGACCGTAGCAGTTTGCACACACACCAAAGTCGGTTTCGCAACTTACGACTGAACGTACTTTCACACTGTCGACAGAGTTCTCTTCTAACAGATCACACGTCTTCTCGTGAAGCAGGGTGTTACGTGGAACCAGGATATCCGCCGTACCCGGCTTGAGGATATCTTCTGCAGTCACACGACCCAGCACACGTTCACGCAGTGGTTCTTTAACGTCGCCACCTTCGATGACAGGAGTCATCATGATGCCTTCGTGAGTACCACAGTCGTCTTCGGTCACGACCAGATCCTGTGCCACGTCAACCAGACGACGGGTCAGATAACCGGAGTTAGCCGTTTTCAGTGCGGTATCCGCCAAACCTTTACGAGCACCGTGAGTAGAGATGAAGTACTGGAGTACGTTCAGACCTTCACGGAAGTTCGCGGTGATTGGCGTTTCAATGATGGAACCATCTGGTTTCGCCATCAGGCCACGCATACCAGCCAGCTGACGAATCTGTGCAGCAGAACCACGCGCACCGGAGTCGGCCATCATAAAGATACTGTTGAAGGAAACCTGCTGTTCAACAACACCGTCACGGTTGACGACGTCTTCAACAGACAAGTTTTCCATCATTGCCTTAGCAACACGTTCGTTGGCCGCAGCCCAGATGTCGATCACTTTGTTATAGCGTTCGCCAGCAGTGACCAGACCAGACTGGAACTGTTCCTGGATTTCAGCAACTTCGGTTTCTGCTTCTTCGATGATCTCTGCTTTCTTCGCAGGGATTACCATGTCATCGATACCTACTGACGCGCCTGAACGGGCAGCGTAAGCAAAACCGGTGTACATGATCTGGTCAGCAAAAATAACGGTCGGCTTCAGGCCCAAAATGCGGTAACAGGTGTTCAGCATTTTGGAGATAGCTTTTTTGCCCAGAGGCTGGTTGACGATCGAGAACGGCAGACCTTTTGGCACGATCATCCACAGGATGGCGCGACCGACAGTCGTGTCGATAATCGACGTCTTGTGCGTAACTTCGCCTTCGGTATTTTTGATCTCTTCGGTGATACGCACTTTGACACGCGCATGCAGAGAGGCCAGACCGCCGCGATAAATACGCTCAGCTTCTTTAGGACCAGTCAGAACCATGCCTTCGCCTTTGGCGTTAACACAGTCACGGGTCATATAGTACAGACCCAATACAACGTCCTGAGAAGGAACGATGATTGGCTCGCCGTTCGCAGGTGACAGGATGTTGTTGGTAGACATCATCAACGCACGCGCTTCCAGCTGGGCTTCCAGCGTCAACGGTACGTGAACAGCCATCTGGTCACCATCGAAGTCGGCGTTATATGCCGCACAAACCAGCGGGTGCAGCTGGATTGCTTTACCTTCGATCAGAACCGGTTCAAACGCCTGGATGCCCAAACGGTGCAGGGTTGGTGCACGGTTCAGCAGTACCGGGTGTTCGCGGATAACTTCGTCCAGGATATCCCAAACGACAGCTTCTTCGCGCTCAACCATTTTCTTAGCGGCTTTGATGGTGGTGGCCAGGCCACGCAGTTCCAGCTTGCCGTAAATGAACGGTTTGAACAGTTCCAGTGCCATTTTCTTCGGCAGACCACACTGGTGCAGACGCAGGTATGGACCTACGGTGATAACGGAACGACCCGAGTAGTCGACACGTTTACCCAGCAGGTTCTGACGGAAACGACCCTGTTTACCTTTAATCATGTCTGCCAGAGATTTCAGCGGACGCTTGTTAGAGCCGGTGATTGCACGACCGCGACGGCCGTTATCCAGCAAAGCATCTACCGCTTCTTGCAGCATACGTTTTTCGTTACGTACGATGATGTCTGGCGCAGCCAGATCCAGCAGGCGTTTCAGACGGTTGTTACGGTTGATAACGCGACGATACAGATCGTTCAGATCTGACGTTGCGAAACGGCCGCCGTCCAACGGAACCAATGGACGCAAGTCTGGCGGCAGTACCGGCAACACAGTCAGGATCATCCACTCTGGTTTGTTACCAGACTGAACGAACGCTTCCAGCAGCTTGATACGCTTGGTCAGCTTCTTACGTTTGGTTTCGGAGTTGGTTTCGTTCAACTCTTCACGCAGTTGCTCGCACTCTGCTTCCAGGTCCATGTTTTTCAACAGAGCCTGAATTGCTTCCGCACCCATCTTCGCGTCGAACTCATCACCAAACTCTTCCAACGCATCCAGATACTGCTCTTCAGTCAGGATCTGGCGTTTTTCGAGGTTAGTCATGCCGCCTTCGATAACCACATAGGATTCGAAGTACAGAACACGTTCGATGTCACGCAGTGGCATATCCAGCAGCAAACCGATGCGCGATGGCAGCGATTTCAGGAACCAGATGTGTGCAGTCGGGGAAGCCAGTTCGATGTGGCCCATACGCTCACGGCGTACTTTAGTCTGGGTCACTTCAACGCCGCACTTCTCGCAGATCACGCCGCGATGTTTTAAACGCTTGTACTTACCGCACAGGCATTCGTAGTCTTTTACTGGTCCGAAAATACGGGCACAGAAAAGGCCGTCACGTTCTGGTTTGAACGTACGGTAGTTAATGGTTTCTGGCTTCTTAACTTCACCAAAAGACCAAGAACGGATCATGTCTGGCGATGCCAGAGCAATTTTGATCGCATCAAACTCTTCGGTCTTAGTTTGCGCTTTCAGAAACTTTAGTAAGTCTTTCACGGATTGGCTCCCGTCGGGTTAGACCTGTTAGGCACCTGGTCTGTATTGATTAACAGGCAGGTGCCCCTGTGATCAGTGCGAATTCGAGTACTTACTCGTCTTCCAGCTCGATGTTGATACCCAGAGAACGGATTTCTTTCAACAGTACGTTGAAGGATTCCGGCATGCCTGGTTCCATACGATGATCGCCATCTACGATGTTTTTATACATCTTAGTACGGCCATTCACGTCATCGGACTTAACAGTCAGCATTTCCTGCAGGGTATATGCGGCACCATATGCTTCCAGTGCCCACACTTCCATCTCACCGAAGCGCTGACCACCGAACTGAGCTTTACCACCCAGCGGCTGCTGAGTAACAAGGCTGTAAGAACCGGTAGAACGCGCGTGCATCTTATCGTCAACAAGGTGGTTCAGTTTCAGCATGTACATGTAGCCGACGGTAACCTGACGCTCGAATTGCTCGCCGGTACGGCCGTCAAACAGTGTGATCTGACCAGAGGTTGGGATTCCGCCCATTTCAAGCAGTTGCTTGATCTCTGTCTCTTTCGCACCGTCGAAGACTGGTGTCGCGATTGGCATACCTTTTTTCAGGTTCTCAGCCAGACGCAATACTTCGTCATCGGTAAAGGTGGTCAGATCCACTTTCTGACGTACGTCGTCGCCCAGATCATAGGCACGCTGGATGAACTCGCGCAGCTTAGAAACTTCTTCCTGTTTCTTCAGCATGGCATTGATTTTTTCACCAATACCTTTCGCGGCCATACCCAGGTGGGTTTCCAAAATCTGACCAATGTTCATACGTGATGGAACGCCCAGCGGGTTCAGTACGATATCAACAGGAGTCCCGTTTTCATCGTAAGGCATATCTTCGATCGGGTTGATCTTGGAGATAACACCTTTGTTACCGTGGCGGCCTGCCATTTTGTCACCAGGCTGGATTTGACGTTTAACGGCCAAATACACTTTAACGATTTTCAGCACACCTGGTGCCAGATCATCGCCCTGAGTGATTTTACGACGCTTAGCTTCGAGTTTTTTCTCAAACTCGGATTTCAGTTCGTCGTACTGTTCAGCAAGCTGTTCCAACTGATTCTGTTTGTCTTCGTCAGTCAGTGACAGTTCTAACCAACGATCGCGAGGCAATTTGCCCAGCTTGTCAGCTTCAACACCGCCAGCAACCAGCGCAGACTGGATACGTGCAAACAGACCGGCTTCCAGGATCTGCAGTTCTTCAGTCAGGTCTTTCTTCGCCTGCTTCAGCTGCATCTCTTCGATTTCCAACGCACGCTTGTCTTTTTCCACGCCATCGCGGGTGAAGACTTGCACGTCGATAACCGTACCGGACACGCCGTTTGGTACACGCAGAGAAGAGTCTTTAACGTCAGACGCTTTCTCACCGAAGATCGCACGCAGCAGTTTCTCTTCCGGCGTCAGCTGGGTTTCGCCTTTAGGCGTTACCTTACCCACCAGAATGTCACCACCGGTCACTTCAGCACCGATATAAACGATACCGGATTCATCCAGTTTGGAGAGCGCAGCTTCACCCACGTTAGGGATGTCAGCGGTGATCTCTTCAGGCCCTAACTTGGTGTCACGGGACACACATGCCAGTTCCTGGATATGGATGGTCGTGAAGCGGTCTTCCTGCACAACACGTTCGGAGACCAAGATGGAGTCTTCGAAGTTGTAACCGTTCCAAGGCATGAACGCGACACGCATGTTCTGACCCAGAGCCAGTTCGCCAAGATCTGTAGACGGACCATCTGCCAGCACGTCGCCGCGCTCGATTGGCTCGCCCAGATTCACACACGGCATCTGGTTGATGCAGGTGTTCTGGTTAGAACGGGTGTATTTGGTCAGGTTATAAATGTCGATACCTGCTTCGCCCGGGTACATCTCTTCTTCGTTAACACGAATAACGATACGGGATGCATCCACGTACTGAACAATACCGCCACGTTTGGCTACGGCAGTAACACCGGAGTCAACTGCTACAGCACGTTCCATACCAGTACCTACCAGCGGCTTATCAGCGCGCAGAGTCGGAACTGCCTGACGTTGCATGTTCGCACCCATCAATGCACGGTTGGCGTCATCGTGTTCCAGGAATGGAATCAATGAAGCACCAACGGATACAACCTGTTGGGTGGAAACGTCCATGTAGTCAACCTGATCGCGGCTGAAGAGGCTTGATTCGCCTTTGCTACGACAAGTGACTAGGTCTTCAATGAAGCGCCCTTCTTCGTCCAGGTTGGAGTTCGCCTGAGCGATTACGAAGTTGCCTTCTTCAATGGCAGACAGATAGTTGATTTCATCAGTCACCAGACCATCACGCACGCGACGGTAAGGGGTTTCCAGGAAACCGTACTCATTGGTCTGTGCATAGACAGACAAGGAGTTGATCAGACCGATGTTTGGACCTTCTGGCGTTTCGATTGGACATACGCGGCCGTAGTGAGTCGGGTGTACGTCTCGAACTTCAAAGCCAGCACGTTCACGGGTCAAACCGCCCGGGCCCAATGCAGAGATACGACGCTTGTGCGTGATCTCGGACAACGGGTTGTTCTGGTCCATAAATTGTGACAGCTGGCTTGAGCCGAAGAATTCTTTCACCGCAGCCGAAATCGGCTTAGCGTTGATCATATCCTGAGGCATCAGTGTGTCGAGGTCGCCCAGAGACAGACGCTCTTTAACAGCACGCTCAACACGAACCAGACCAACACGGAATTGGTTTTCAGCCATTTCGCCGACGGAACGAATACGACGGTTGCCCAAGTGGTCGATATCATCCACTTCGCCCTGGCCGTTACGAATGCCGATCAGCTTTTTCATTACCTGAATGATGTCGTCTTTGCTCAGGATACCTGAACCTTCGATTTCATCACGCAACAGAGAACGGTTGAACTTCATACGACCTACAGCAGACAGGTCGTAACGATCTTCAGAGAAGAACAGGTTCTCAAACAGGCTTTCCGCCGCTTCACGCGTTGGTGGCTCACCAGGACGCATCATTCGGTAGATCTCAACCAGTGCGCTCAGGCGATCGCTGGTTGGGTCGACGCGAATGGTCTCGGACATGTACGCGCCATGATCGAGGTCGTTGGTGAACAGCGTTTCAATGGTTTTGTGACCGGACTGGCTCAGTTTAGCAAGCAGGTCCAGAGACAATTCCATGTTAGCCGGGACGATCAGCTCACCGGTATTGGTGTCGATGTAGTCTTTAGAGACCACTTTCCCTGCGATGTATTCAACAGGAACTTCGATGCGCTGAATTTCGTCTTTTTCAAGCTGACGAATATGACGGGCAGTGATGCGGCGGCCTTTTTCTACATAGACTTTGCCGTCAGCTTCGATATCAAAGGAAGCTGTTTCACCACGCAGGCGCTCAGGTACCAGTTCCATCTGCAACTTGTTGTCGCGGATCTGGTAAGTCACCTTGTCAAAGAACAGGTCAAGGATCTGTTCAGTCGTGTAATTTAATGCACGCAGAATGATGGTCGCAGGCAATTTACGGCGACGGTCAATACGTACAAACAGGTTGTCTTTCGGATCAAACTCGAAATCTAACCATGAACCGCGGTAAGGGATGATACGTGCGTTATAAAGCACTTTACCCGATGAGTGGGTTTTACCCTTATCGCTGTCGAAGAATACGCCCGGACTACGGTGCAGCTGAGATACGATAACCCTCTCAGTACCGTTAATCACGAAGGTACCATTTTCGGTCATGAGCGGAATTTCGCCCATATAGACTTCTTGTTCCTTGATGTCTTTGACCGTACCTTCTGGTGCTTCACGTTCGTAGATTACCAGGCGCAGTTTTACGCGCAGTGGCGCGGAGAACGTCACACCACGGATCTGGCATTCTTTAACGTCGAATACAGGCTCACCAAGACGGTAGCTAACGTATTGCAGCTCAGAGTTACCGCTGTAGCTCTTGATAGGGAATACAGAACGGAATGCAGCTTCCAGACCGTACTGGCCTTCCGGATCTTGCTCGATAAACTTCTGGAACGAGTCAAGCTGGATAGAAAGGAGATATGGAATGTCCAAAACTTGTGGACGTTTACCAAAATCCTTACGAATGCGTTTTTTCTCGGTATAGGAGTAAACCATAGGGTTCCTCAGCTCGCTGATCAGTGACCCAATCTTGTCTGCCCTGAGAAGGACAGTTCATGCAACACCGTTTATGTCGACCGGAAAGCAGAAACGCTTCCCGCAATATCTGTTTTCTACCACTCTTAAATCATTTCGTTGTGCGTTATCTGTAGATGAGCTACAGCAAGAGGCAACAATATATTAAGGCGTCTATAGAAAGAGATATTAGAGTAGTTCAGTGCTCAAACAGTGTGAAACACCACTGACACTCTATAGCGCAAAAAGGCTGGTGACTAAAAAGTCACCAGCCATCAGCCTGTTAGGACAGGCTGCACTCCGGGAAGTTAAACTTACTTAACTTCAACAGAAGCACCAGCTTCTTCCAGAGATTTTTTCAGAGCTTCAGCGTCGTCTTTGCTGATGCCTTCTTTCAGAGCTGCTGGAGCAGACTCAACCAGGTCTTTCGCTTCTTTCAGACCCAGGCCAGTCGCGGTGCGAACAGCTTTGATAACTGCAACTTTGTTCGCGCCAACAGCGGCCAGAACAACGTCGAACTCAGTTTTTTCTTCAACAGCTTCAGCAGCAGCAGCAGGACCTGCAACAGCAGCAGCAGCAGAAACGCCGAATTTTTCTTCCATAGCGGAGATCAGTTCAACGATTTCCATTACAGACAGAGCTGCAACGCCTTCAATGATTTGTTCTTTAGTGATTGACATTTCAAGTGTTCCTAGAATTCAGAAATAGTTTATACGTAAGCAAATGAACGAGATAAAAAAGGCTGATTAAGCAGCTTCTTTCTGATCGCGTACAGCAGCCAGAGTGCGAACCAATTTGCCTGCAGAGGCTTCTTTCATGGTTGCCATCAGGCGTGCGATTGCTTCTTCGTAAGTAGGCAGAGTTGCCAAGCGGTCAATTTGAGCCGCAGAGATAAACTCACCTTCAAAGGCCGCAGCTTTAACCTCAAATTTTGCATTCGCTTTAGCGAAATCTTTGAACAAACGGGCAGCAGCGCCTGGGTGTTCAGTAGAGAATGCAATCAAGGTTGGACCGACAAACGTGTCTTTCAGGCACTCAAACTGAGTACCTTCCACGACGCGACGCATCAAGGTGTTGCGAACAACACGCATGTAAACGCCAGCTTCACGACCTGCTTTACGCAGTTCAGTCATTTTATCTACAGTTACGCCACGAGAATCCGCAACAACCGCAGACAGCGCGCCTTTGGCTACTTCGATGACTTCAGCAACAATCGCTTGTTTGTCTTGAAGATTTAATGCCATTAGCTTTTTGCTCCTGGATTTAGCCGGGGAACCCCCCCGGAACTCACATCACTTGTCATCGAGAATCGATAATAAGCGTTCAAACACGGTGAGCAGAGAATCCAGCAAAGACAAATCTTAATTCTTTATAAAAAAGACAAAGAAATATTTTCTTCAGGCTCTGTCACCGTCTACGCAGGAAGGATTAAGCCCCTTTCAGGGCACCTGCGGTCTTGGACGGAGGTCTGGATAGGCCAGACTCCAACCGAAAAATCTTGGTTTCGCATTAACGAAACAACGGGCCATAGATTCTAGACAAATCTATCGCCCGCGTAAAGCGATAAACGTCAGCAGTTAATTAGCTAACTGTTGCGCTCAGGCCGCTTTGATCAACAGAAAGACCCGCACCCATGGTAGTGGACAGGCTTACTTTCTTGATGAAAACGCCTTTAGCCTGGGAAGGCTTCGCTTTTTTCAGAGCGACCAACAGAGCTTCCAGGTTTTCTTTCAGCTTGTCGGATTCGAAATCAACCTTACCGATAGTGGTATGGATGATGCCGTTTTTGTCGTTACGGTAACGAACCTGGCCTGCTTTAGCGTTCTTAACCGCTTCAGCAACGTTAGGTGTTACAGTACCAACTTTCGGGTTAGGCATCAGACCACGTGGGCCCAGAACCTGACCTAATTGGCCAACAACGCGCATTGCATCTGGAGATGCGATAACAACGTCGAAGTTCATTTCGCCTTTTTTGATCAGGTCAGCCAGATCTTCCATACCTACCAGTTCAGCGCCTGCAGCTTTAGCAGCTTCAGCGTTTGCACCTTGGGTGAAGACGGCAACGCGAACAGAACGACCGGTGCCGTGTGGCAGTACGGTTGCGCCGCGAACGTTTTGATCTGATTTACGAGCGTCGATGCCGAGGTTAACAGCAACGTCAACGCTTTCTACGAATTTAGCAGTGGCCAGCTCTTTGAGCAGAGCAACGGCTTCGGTGATGTCATACTGTTTAGTAGCATCAACTTTGTCACGGATCACGCGCATGCGCTTGGTCAGCTTAGCCATTTATTAATCCTCCACTACCAGGCCCATGGAACGAGCAGTACCTTCGATGGAGCGAGTCATCGCTTCAACGTCAGAACCAGTCATGTCCGCAGCTTTGGTTTCTGCGATTTCACGAACCTGAGCACTCGTTACTTTACCCACTTTGTCTTTGTTCGGCTTGCCGGAACCAGACTTGATACCAGCCGCTTTCTTCAGCAGTACTGCTGCAGGAGGGGTTTTGGTAACAAAGGTGAAAGAACGGTCAGAATAAACAGTAATAACAACAGGAATTGGCAGGCCTTTTTCCATGCTATCAGTCTTAGCATTGAACGCCTTACAGAATTCCATGATGTTCACGCCTTGTTGACCCAGAGCTGGACCAACTGGCGGACTTGGGTTTGCCATACCAGCTGCAACTTGCAGCTTAACGTAGGCTTGTACTTTCTTGGCCATGGTAAATATCCTCGTTTGGGTGATATCGCCTGTTTGAAGAGGCTCCCCGTTATTTACAGTACTTTGTTCTTTATAATTTATGTGCTGAGACTGCACATAAAAACAAAAGGCGCGAAATTATAGTTCAATTTCGCGCCTTGTACAACATCTGTTCTAGTGAATGTTTAGAACGTTGTTGTTAGCCTTTTTCAACCTGACCGAAGTCCAGTTCAACCGGTGTTGCACGGCCAAAAATGGAAACAGACACTTTCAGGCGGCTTTTCTCGTAATCAACTTCTTCGACCACACCATTGAAGTCCGCAAACGGACCGTCATTAACACGTACCAGTTCACCTGGTTCGAACAACGTTTTAGGACGTGGTTTATCACCCACTTGTTGCAGGCGATTCATGATCGCATCAACTTCTTTATCGCTGATTGGTGCAGGACGATCTGACGTTCCGCCAATGAAGCCCATAACACGAGGAACGCTGCGAACTAAGTGCCAGCTGGCGTCATTCATCACCATCTGTACCAGCACATAACCTGGGAAGAATTTACGTTCGCTTTTACGGCGCAGGCCACCACGAATCTCAACCACTTCTTCGGTTGGAACCATGACTTCACCAAACAGTTCTTCCATGTCATGTAATTTGATGTGCTCACGCAGCGATTGTGCTACGCGGCCTTCAAAGCCAGAAAACGCCTGAACGACGTACCAACGTTTTTTAGGTGCTTCAGACATTAGAACCTCAAGCCAGTAATGAAAGATACCAGGCGGACTAAAATACCATCCAGCCCCCACAGAATCAGTGACATAACGGCAGTTACCGCAGCAACGATCAGTGTGGTATGCAATGTTTCCTGGCGCGTTGGCCAAATGACTTTACGTACTTCAGTACGCGCTTCACGAGCAAACGCGACCGTCGCTTTGCCTTTAGTGGTCAGTAAAGCCACTGCGCCTGCAATTGCGATAATAACAACTACGGCTAACGCGCGTAACGGCAGGCTGTATGCACGGTAATAATAGTTACCGACAATAGCTACAACCAACAAAACGGCAACAATCAGCCACTTTACCGCTTCCAGGCCGCGCCCGCTCCCTTGAGCCTCGGTATTCGCACTCATAAACCAACCCGTCACAATGATTCAGAACAAACAACTTTGCCTCGCATTGCGAGGCAAACCAAACCGATCGATGCTCTACTTGAGCGCAATTCGGTGTTTTACGCTATATCTCAGAGCCTATCTCACCAGTGATTATGACGTATAAATCGCTGATGAGATAGGTTCTAGCGCCACAGCGTAGAAAAAAGGGCATCAAATGATGCCCTTTTAGTGTGTATTACGTCAACGAATAGTGACAAAAAACTATCAGCGATTAAGCGATAACTTTAGCAACAACACCAGCACCTACAGTACGGCCGCCTTCACGGATTGCGAAACGCAGACCGTCATCCATCGCGATTGGGTGGATCAGGGTAACAACCATGTTCACGTTGTCACCAGGCATAACCATCTCAACGCCTTCTGGCAGTTCGATAGTACCGGTCACGTCAGTTGTACGGAAGTAGAACTGTGGACGGTAACCTTTGAAGAATGGAGTATGACGACCACCTTCATCTTTGCTCAGGATGTACACTTCGGAATCAAACTTGGTGTGTGGTTTGATTGAACCTGGTTTAGCCAGAACCTGACCACGTTCGATATCTTCACGTTTGATACCACGCAGCAGAACACCAACGTTCTCACCAGCACGGCCTTCGTCCAGCAGTTTGCGGAACATTTCAACGCCCGTACAAGTAGACTTAACAGTGTCCTTGATACCGACGATTTCAACTTCTTCGCCCACTTTAACGATACCGCGCTCTACACGACCGGTAACAACTGTACCACGGCCGGAGATGGAGAATACGTCTTCGATTGGCAGCAGGAATGGCTTATCGATAGCACGCTCTGGCAATGGAATGTAGCTGTCCAGTGCTTCTGCCAGTTCGATGATTTTCGCTTCCCAAGTGACATCGCCTTCCAGTGCTTTCAGCGCTGAACCTTTGATGACCGGGATGTCGTCGCCTGGGAATTCGTAAGCAGACAGAAGTTCACGAACTTCCATTTCTACCAGTTCCAGCAGCTCTTCGTCATCTACCATGTCGCATTTGTTCATGAACACGATCATGTATGGAACGCCAACCTGGCGACCCAGCAGGATGTGCTCACGAGTCTGAGGCATAGGGCCGTCAGTTGCAGCAACAACCAGGATAGCGCCGTCCATCTGTGCAGCACCGGTGATCATGTTTTTCACGTAGTCGGCGTGCCCTGGGCAGTCAACGTGCGCGTAGTGACGAGTCGGGGTGTCATATTCAACGTGAGAAGTGTTGATGGTGATACCACGAGCTTTTTCTTCTGGTGCGTTATCGATCTGGTCGAATGCGCGTGCAGAACCGCCGTAGGTTTTAGCCAGAACGGTAGTGATTGCTGCAGTCAGGGTAGTTTTACCGTGGTCAACATGGCCGATAGTACCAACGTTAACGTGCGGTTTGTTACGTTCAAATTTTTCTTTAGACATCGATTGTCCCTCTAAGACACGGTTAAATCGGTGGTATCACCACATCAACCAAGCATTTGCTTGACGAATTAGTTTACAGAAAGAAAATCAGGAGGGAGAATTTGGAAGTGGTGCTGATAGGCAGATTCGAACTGCCGACCTCACCCTTACCAAGGGTGCGCTCTACCAACTGAGCTATATCAGCACATACTTGGAGCGGGCAGTGGGAATCGAACCCACATCATCAGCTTGGAAGGCTGAGGTAATAGCCATTATACGATGCCCGCATCCTGGAACTCGGCTACCTGATTGTTCTGAAGAACTTGAAGACGGGGAAAAGGACGTGAGACACTTAATTCCTCACCTTCACCTGAAGCGACTCTTTCACTTCAAGCTGCCTCATTACTAAGGCTTATATGGTGGTGGGGGAAGGATTCGAACCTTCGAAGTCGATGACGGCAGATTTACAGTCTGCTCCCTTTGGCCGCTCGGGAACCCCACCTAATTGTTAAGTACTTGAATGGTGCCGGCACCAAGAGTCGAACTCGGGACCTACTGATTACAAGTCAGTTGCTCTACCAACTGAGCTATGCCGGCATCAAGTGCTGCGCATTCTATGGAGACTTTACGGGGTATGCAACAAAAAAATTGCATGTTTTGCACTATCGCTCATGTTTTATTCAAAAAGTAAGCTTTTTCCCTTTTTCCGCTGTTTAAGGGGTGAAAATATATCCAAAAGTGCGACTTCTTCATACCTGTCTGAGCAAGATATGAACCACTTTCCTACACTTCATTAATGAAATAAATCCTTCGCAGAGCTTAACCGTCTCATTTATGCACTGAAAATGTGCTTTTGCCTCACAAATGAACATCAAAAGGCATTTCTTTATCAGTTACACCTGATTTCAAGGCCATTTATATTGGCGCAGTTCTTGCACTCTTCATTGCGTACGCACTGTTTTGTTATTTTAAGGAGTGCAGCTATGAAAATTGTCATGCTCAACGCCGCAACATTGCCTGTTTATAGAGATGAACTGGCACAACTTCTCATCGAAGCCAACAGTACAGGCGCTTGCGTGGGGTTCCCGCACGTCACCGGACAAAGAGAGGCGGAAGACTCTTTTCATGATTTACGCCCTGCACTAACTCAAAATGAGCGACTGCTTTGGATCGCCAGAGATGAACAAGGTGTCATTGGGACCGTTCAGCTCGATCTGGCCCATTCTCCGGATTTACCTCATCAGGCCGAAGTGAGTACTTTGCTGGTCTGTGCCCGTGCGAGACGACGCGGCGTCGGTCGTCTGTTAATGCGTGCACTGGAAAATACCGCACAGAACCTGCGTTGCTCCGTTCTGTCTTCAGATATGCAGTCAGGTTCGGACGCCGAAGCTTTCTATCGGGCTCAGGGTTATCGCTGTGCGACACTCAGGCAAGACTCAGCCCGTTACAGCAGAAAAAATGAAGTAGTCTATTACAAACAACTACCGCCCTTCACCTGCGCCTCTCACCCCCTCTTTTAGTCTGTGAAAGTGCGGTGAGTATTTCATCGCACTTTCACAGACTTTCCTCACTTGCATAAGTTTCTCAAAAATTTTTAAACTCAATCAAAGAAATCGATAAGTTATAAGAAAAAGATCTCCCTCAAAAATTAAGGTGTCTATAATATGCTGCTGGTTTACTGTCTGGAGTTGGCGTGATCGCCTTTCCTGACCTGCGCTAACAGGCAGACTTTAACTTATGAAAAAAAGAGACCCATCTTTGGCAACTCCTTATCTGCAGTTTGATCGTACGCAGTGGGCAGCCTTACGTGATTCAGTACCACTCACGCTCAAAGAGGCTGAAGTGGTGAACCTGAAAGGCATAAACGAGGATTTATCCCTCGAGGAAGTCGCGCAGATCTATCTGCCACTTTCACGCCTTCTCAATTTTTACATCAGTTCCAACCTGCGCCGACAAGCCGTGCTTGAGCAGTTCCTCGGTACAGATGGACAGAAAATTCCTTATATCATTGGAATTGCTGGGAGTGTAGCGGTAGGTAAAAGTACGACAGCCCGCGTCCTCCAGGCATTATTAAGCCGTTGGCCAGAGCATCGCTCAGTAGAGCTGATCACCACAGATGGTTTCCTCTATCCCAATAAGACGCTCCAGGAGCGTGGGATCATGAAGAAAAAAGGATTCCCTCAATCTTACGATATGCACCAGCTGGTGAATTTCGTTTCAGAGGTTAAGTCAGGGGCACGACATGTTACCGCGCCAGTCTATTCACATCTGATCTACGATGTGATACCTGATGGCAATAAAGTTATTGAGCAGCCAGATATTTTGATCCTTGAAGGGCTTAATGTCTTACAAAGTGGCATGGATTATCCTCATGATCCACATCGTGTATTTGTTTCCGACTTTGTCGATTTCTCTATATACGTTGACGCACCTGAAAATTTATTGCAGAGCTGGTATATCAATCGTTTCTTGAAATTCCGCCAAGGCGCTTTCTCAGACCCAGATTCTTATTTCCACCATTATGCAAAATTGCCAGAAGAAGAAGCTGTGAATATTGCGACACAGTTATGGAATGAGATTAATGGTTTGAATTTAAAGGAGAACATTCTCCCAACCCGTGAAAGAGCCAGCCTAATCTTGACGAAAAGTGCTAATCACGCTGTTGAAAGTGTTCGGCTGAGAAAATAAATTTACTGTCGTTAACGAATAAAGGAGAGCCTGATACTCTCCTTTATTTTAGTCAGATACCGCGCAGTGAAATCTCACCGCCAATATAAGGTTTAACTACCGCATCCTGTTCAAGCAACAAAGCACCCTGCGGATCAATCCCGCGCTCGATACCATGAATTTCCTGGTCACCGATGAGTAACTTAACCTGACGATCAAGGAAATTATCTAAACCACGCCAGCGGGGAATAAAAGGTGCTAATCCTTCCTGTTCGAAATGTAATAATGCTGACCTTAACTCTTTCAGCAGCATTGCTGTGAGTTCATTGCGGTCAATATTAACACCCGCCTCCTGCAAATTTATCCATCCCTGAGTGATGGCGTCAGAAGCCGGTTCACGCATTTTGAGGTTAATGCCCGCGCCGATAACCAACTGTGCCGCATCGCCGGTTTTACCTGTCAGTTCAACCAGTATCCCAGCCAGCTTACGGTCATTAAGATAAAGATCATTTGGCCATTTCACCCGTACATCTTTAGCTCCAAGGCGCTGAAGCACCTCAGCCATGACAATCCCGATAACCAGGCTTAGCCCCATTGCGGCGGCAGGCCCTTGTTCCAGCTTCCAGTACATAGAAAGATAAAGATTACTGCCAAACGGTGAGAACCATTTTCGCCCGCGACGTCCCCGGCCGGCCTGCTGATATTCCGCAACACATGCGTCGCCAGAGCTTAATTCACCAATTCGGTCTAAAAGATACTGATTGGTTGAATCAATAACGGACAGAACTCTGACCTGACCCGCCGGAAGCAGCTTGAGGATTTTCTCCTCGTCGAGCAGTTGGATAGGATATGGCAGGCTATAACCTTTACCCGGCACTGTAAATATATCAACGCCCCAGTCACGTACCGTCTGGATGTGTTTATTAATTGCTGCACGGCTCATGCCAATGACTGTACCTAACTGCTCACCGGAATGAAATTCACCATCAGCCAAAATGGAGATCAGTTGCAGAGGAACGGTAATATCTTTCATGACAGCGCATCCACGGCGTCCACTTCACCCTTCGCGGCGATAAAACGAACCTCTGGTTCAAGCCAGATACTAAATTTCTCTGCAACAACATCACGTACATATTTAGCCAATGCACGTACATCAGCGCTGCTCGCATGATCTTTATTAATCAGTACTAACGCCTGTTTATCGTGAACTGCTGCGCCGCCAACGGTAAAACCTTTCAAACCAGCCTGTTCAATCAACCATCCGGCAGCAAGTTTAATTTGCCCATTAGCTTGTGGATAAGACGGCATAGAAGGATATTCGTTGCTGATTTTCTCTGCCACAGAAGCGTCAACAGCAGGGTTCTTGTAGAAACTCCCCGCATTGCCGGTAATGGCGGGGTCAGGTAATTTGCTCTGCCGCATCGCGCAAACTAAATCAAAGATCTGACGGGGGCTAACAGTCTCAGGATCTAAGCGAGTCAGCTCCCCATAACTCAATTTCGGCTGCCATTGTTTTCTCAGCTTCAGGCCTACGGCAATAATGGCATACCCTTCTTTATAGGAATGTTTAAATATACTCTCGCGATAACCAAACTGGCATTCGTCGGATTGCACGCGGATGACCTTTTCGCTCTGCAAATCCAAAACATCCACATAACCACAGATACTCTGCAGTTCGACACCATATGCACCTATGTTTTGAATAGGAGCAGAACCTACGCATCCGGGAATTAAAGCAAGATTCTCCAGACCTGGAATATCATGCTCTAATGCATAACAAACCAATTGATGCCAATTCTCACCAGCCCCCACATGCAGCAACCATTCCTCTGCATTTTCATCCAGCTCAATACCTTTGATCCGGTTCAGCACTACTGACCCTGCAAAATTCTCCAGGAAAAGAACATTACTTCCTTCGCCTAAAAGTAAAAAAGGCTGCTCCTTTTCCTTCGCTGATTTCCATGCTGCTATGAGTTGTTCAGTGTTCTGGACATGCGTGATTTCAGCAGCATAAGCCGCCAGAGAAAAAGTATTCAGGGATTGAAGAGAAGTGTCGCCAATCGACATAGCAATATTACTCATGAGTGACTTATTTGTGCTTAGTTTAACCGATCCGATATCCTGATACACAGAGTTTTATAAGTTGGGGTGGGCCTCAAGACCAATAAACAAAGTCCATGCAGAGCTAAATTTCCCATAGCAAAAAGCCCCGTACTTTCGTACGGGGCTTTCCACTTATTTGATGCCTGGCAGTTCCCTACTCTCGCATGGGGAGACCCCACACTACCATCGGCGCTACGGCGTTTCACT
>NZ_JAADJV010000010.1:0-1700 GCF_011684115.1 Rahnella aceris
TCGGTGGCAAAAAATATCAAGTCTTAGAGTGACCAAGCAGTAATTCATTTAGTTGAATTATTACGAAGTAATCTCTGAGCACCGCTTCACTTGTTGAAGCAAATCGAACTTTTAATTGAAGAGTTTGATCATGGCTCAGATTGAACGCTGGCGGCAGGCCTAACACATGCAAGTCGAGCGGCAGCGGAAAGTAGCTTGCTACTTTGCCGGCGAGCGGCGGACGGGTGAGTAATGTCTGGGAAACTGCCTGATGGAGGGGGATAACTACTGGAAACGGTAGCTAATACCGCATGACCTCGAAAGAGCAAAGTGGGGGATCTTCGGACCTCACGCCATCGGATGTGCCCAGATGGGATTAGCTAGTAGGTGAGGTAATGGCTCACCTAGGCGACGATCCCTAGCTGGTCTGAGAGGATGACCAGCCACACTGGAACTGAGACACGGTCCAGACTCCTACGGGAGGCAGCAGTGGGGAATATTGCACAATGGGCGCAAGCCTGATGCAGCCATGCCGCGTGTGTGAAGAAGGCCTTAGGGTTGTAAAGCACTTTCAGCGAGGAGGAAGGCATCATACTTAATACGTGTGGTGATTGACGTTACTCGCAGAAGAAGCACCGGCTAACTCCGTGCCAGCAGCCGCGGTAATACGGAGGGTGCAAGCGTTAATCGGAATTACTGGGCGTAAAGCGCACGCAGGCGGTTTGTTAAGTCAGATGTGAAATCCCCGCGCTTAACGTGGGAACTGCATTTGAAACTGGCAAGCTAGAGTCTTGTAGAGGGGGGTAGAATTCCAGGTGTAGCGGTGAAATGCGTAGAGATCTGGAGGAATACCGGTGGCGAAGGCGGCCCCCTGGACAAAGACTGACGCTCAGGTGCGAAAGCGTGGGGAGCAAACAGGATTAGATACCCTGGTAGTCCACGCTGTAAACGATGTCGACTTGGAGGTTGTGCCCTTGAGGCGTGGCTTCCGGAGCTAACGCGTTAAGTCGACCGCCTGGGGAGTACGGCCGCAAGGTTAAAACTCAAATGAATTGACGGGGGCCCGCACAAGCGGTGGAGCATGTGGTTTAATTCGATGCAACGCGAAGAACCTTACCTACTCTTGACATCCACGGAATTCGCCAGAGATGGCTTAGTGCCTTCGGGAACCGTGAGACAGGTGCTGCATGGCTGTCGTCAGCTCGTGTTGTGAAATGTTGGGTTAAGTCCCGCAACGAGCGCAACCCTTATCCTTTGTTGCCAGCACGTAATGGTGGGAACTCAAAGGAGACTGCCGGTGATAAACCGGAGGAAGGTGGGGATGACGTCAAGTCATCATGGCCCTTACGAGTAGGGCTACACACGTGCTACAATGGCATATACAAAGAGAAGCGAACTCGCGAGAGCAAGCGGACCTCATAAAGTATGTCGTAGTCCGGATTGGAGTCTGCAACTCGACTCCATGAAGTCGGAATCGCTAGTAATCGTAGATCAGAATGCTACGGTGAATACGTTCCCGGGCCTTGTACACACCGCCCGTCACACCATGGGAGTGGGTTGCAAAAGAAGTAGGTAGCTTAACCTTCGGGAGGGCGCTTACCACTTTGTGATTCATGACTGGGGTGAAGTCGTAACAAGGTAACCGTAGGGGAACCTGCGGTTGGATCACCTCCTTACCTCAAGATACGCATTGTGCAGTGTCCACACAGATTGTCTGATAG
>NZ_JAADJV010000010.1:1797-3042 GCF_011684115.1 Rahnella aceris
TGAGTGGTGGATTAGTCTGTAACAGAGTCTCTCAAATAATCGCAGCGCGATGGTGGAAACACCTTCGGGTTGTGAGGTTAAGCGACTAAGCGTACACGGTGGATGCCTAGGCAGTCAGAGGCGATGAAGGGCGTGCTAATCTGCGAAAAGCGTCGGTAAGGTGATATGAACCGTTATACCCGACGATACCCGAATGGGGAAACCCAGTGTGTTTCGACACATTATCATTACATGAATACATAGTGTAATGAGGCGAACCGGGGGAACTGAAACATCTAAGTACCCCGAGGAAAAGAAATCAACCGAGATTCCCCCAGTAGCGGCGAGCGAACGGGGAAGAGCCCAGAACCAGCATCAGTTTGTGTGTTAGTGGAAGCGTCTGGAAAGTCGCACGGTACAGGGTGATAGTCCCGTACACAAAAATGCACAAGTTGTGAGTTCGATGAGTAGGGCGGGACACGTGACATCCTGTCTGAATATGGGGGGACCATCCTCCAAGGCTAAATACTCCTGACTGACCGATAGTGAACCAGTACCGTGAGGGAAAGGCGAAAAGAACCCCGGCGAGGGGAGTGAAATAGAACCTGAAACCGTGTACGTACAAGCAGTGGGAGCCTACTTGTTAGGTGACTGCGTACCTTTTGTATAATGGGTCAGCGACTTATATTTTGTAGCAAGGTTAACCGAATAGGGGAGCCGTAGGGAAACCGAGTCTTAACTGGGCGTCAAGTTGCAAGGTATAGACCCGAAACCCGGTGATCTAGCCATGGGCAGGTTGAAGGTTGGGTAACACTAACTGGAGGACCGAACCGACTAATGTTGAAAAATTAGCGGATGACTTGTGGCTGGGGGTGAAAGGCCAATCAAACCGGGAGATAGCTGGTTCTCCCCGAAAGCTATTTAGGTAGCGCCTCGTGAACTCATCTTCGGGGGTAGAGCACTGTTTCGACTAGGGGGCCATCCCGGCTTACCAACTCGATGCAAACTACGAATACCGAAGAATGTTATCACGGGAGACACACGGCGGGTGCTAACGTCCGTCGTGAAGAGGGAAACAACCCAGACCGCCAGCTAAGGTCCCAAAGTCATGGTTAAGTGGGAAACGATGTGGGAAGGCATAGACAGCCAGGATGTTGGCTTAGAAGCAGCCATCATTTAAAGAAAGCGTAATAGCTCACTGGTCGAGTCGGCCTGCGCGGAAGATGTAACGGGGCTAAACCATGCACCGAAGCTGCGGCAGCGACG
>NZ_JAADJV010000010.1:3140-4967 GCF_011684115.1 Rahnella aceris
TGTTGTTGGGTAGGGGAGCGTTCTGTAAGCCGTCGAAGGTGAACTGTGAGGTTTGCTGGAGGTATCAGAAGTGCGAATGCTGACATAAGTAACGATAATGCGGGTGAAAAACCCGCACGCCGGAAGACCAAGGGTTCCTGTCCAACGTTAATCGGGGCAGGGTGAGTCGACCCCTAAGGCGAGGCTGAAAAGCGTAGTCGATGGGAAGCAGGTTAATATTCCTGCACTTGGTGTTACTGCGAAGGGGGGACGGAGAAGGCTAGGCTGGCCGGGCGACGGTTGTCCCGGTTCAAGCGTGTAGGGGGTGTGACCTGGTAAATCCGGTTGCATATCAACCCTGAGGCGTGATAACGAGCCACTACGGTGGTGAAGTAGCTGA
The DNA here is from genome assembly GCF_011684115.1 of Rahnella aceris. NCBI lineage: Bacteria > Pseudomonadati > Pseudomonadota > Gammaproteobacteria > Enterobacterales > Yersiniaceae > Rahnella > Rahnella aceris. The sequence continues at coordinate 3,520 of NZ_JAADJV010000010.1, forward strand.
TGCCATGCTTCCAGGAAAAGCCTCTAAGCTCCAGGTAACACGAAATCGTACCCCAAACCGACACAGGTGGTCAGGTAGAGAATACTCAGGCGCTTGAGAGAACTCGGGTGAAGGAACTAGGCAAAATGGTGCCGTAACTTCGGGAGAAGGCACGCTGGCGCGTAGGTGAAGGGACTTGCTCCCGGAGCTGAAGCCAGTCGAAGATACCAGCTGGCTGCAACTGTTTAATAAAAACACAGCACTGTGCAAACACGAAAGTGGACGTATACGGTGTGACGCCTGCCCGGTGCCGGAAGGTTAATTGATGGGGTCAGCCGTAAGGCGAAGCTCTTGATCGAAGCCCCGGTAAACGGCGGCCGTAACTATAACGGTCCTAAGGTAGCGAAATTCCTTGTCGGGTAAGTTCCGACCTGCACGAATGGCGTAATGATGGCCAGGCTGTCTCCACCCGAGACTCAGTGAAATTGAACTCGCTGTGAAGATGCAGTGTACCCGCGGCAAGACGGAAAGACCCCGTGAACCTTTACTATAGCTTGACACTGAACATTGAGCCTTGATGTGTAGGATAGGTGGGAGGCTTTGAAGCGTGGACGCCAGTCTGCGTGGAGCCAACCTTGAAATACCACCCTTTAATGTTTGATGTTCTAACTCGGCCCCGTGATCCGGGGTGAGGACAGTGTCTGGTGGGTAGTTTGACTGGGGCGGTCTCCTCCTAAAGAGTAACGGAGGAGCACGAAGGTTAGCTAATCACGGTCGGACATCGTGAGGTTAGTGCAATGGCATAAGCTAGCTTGACTGCGAGAGTGACGGCTCGAGCAGGTACGAAAGTAGGTCATAGTGATCCGGTGGTTCTGAATGGAAGGGCCATCGCTCAACGGATAAAAGGTACTCCGGGGATAACAGGCTGATACCGCCCAAGAGTTCATATCGACGGCGGTGTTTGGCACCTCGATGTCGGCTCATCACATCCTGGGGCTGAAGTAGGTCCCAAGGGTATGGCTGTTCGCCATTTAAAGTGGTACGCGAGCTGGGTTTAGAACGTCGTGAGACAGTTCGGTCCCTATCTGCCGTGGGCGTTGGAAGATTGAGAGGGGCTGCTCCTAGTACGAGAGGACCGGAGTGGACGCATCACTGGTGTTCGGGTTGTCATGCCAATGGCATTGCCCGGTAGCTAAATGCGGAAAAGATAAGCGCTGAAAGCATCTAAGCGCGAAACTTGCCTCGAGATGAGTCTTCCCTGTGGCTTTAAGCCACCTGAAGGGACGTTTAAGACTAAGACGTTGATAGGCTGGGTGTGTAAGTGCAGCGATGCATTGAGCTAACCAGTACTAATGACCCGAGAGGCTTAACCTTACAACACCAAAGGTGTTTTTAGAGACTTGAAGTAGATTTTCAGCTGAAGTTCCGAGATTGGTTCGTAGTGCAAGCCTGATGTAGGGTGAGCGGTA